>CAZBIK010000141.1:0-9033 GCA_964491955.1 uncultured Ferruginibacter sp. | reverse complement strand
GGGACATCACCATTACCAACCGGGGTGTGGAACTTCAGATAAACAACAGCACATACAGTTACGTTCTGCCCGAAGCATGGATGTACAATGATCTTGTAGGTGAGCAGGTGCATGTACATTACGACCCCTACGATATGAGCCGGGTACTGGTTACCAACGGTACCAATATTCGCTTTATAGCCAAAACGGCCCAGCTTACACCACGGGCATTAAAAGACCAGTACACCGGAAGCCGCACATACCTCAATGCAGTGCTGGCAGAAAAGAAAGACCAGGTTACCCAGGCAGGTGCCGCTGCTGCAAAGCGAATAAGAAATACTGATACCAGCCTGTACAATGCCGAAGCCATGTTGCAGGGTGGTGTACTCATCAAAGAAATTAA
The DNA here is from genome assembly GCA_964491955.1 of uncultured Ferruginibacter sp. GTDB lineage: Bacteria > Bacteroidota > Bacteroidia > Chitinophagales > Chitinophagaceae > Ferruginibacter. The sequence continues at coordinate 8,651 of CAZBIK010000141.1, read as the reverse complement.
AAACGGGGCCGAGCAAAAGATGATCGAGCAATCGGCCCAGGCGCAGGAAAACTACCTGGATGAAAACTACGACTTCAATGATTTTTTCAACCTAAACCCCAACCCATAATTATGATCAAAAAAATTGAATGGGAGCAACTCCCAACACTGCAAAGCAAAGAGATATTATCTGAACTGATGGAAGCCAACCAGGAGCCATTAGCCAAAATGATCATTGCGCCTACCGGCCTTGGTAAAACCAACGCCATCAGCCTCTTTAATCAGAAACACCCTGCAAGCACATTTGTAATAACGCTTGGCGAAAGTTACAGCCGTAATGATATGCTCATGGAGCTGGCCGAACAGGTTGGCGCTCCTGTGTGGTATGGAAAAAACAGCAAGCACCGGCTTATTAAAGGCATCACCAAAGCATTTAATGAAATGAATGATGATGTAACCCCAAAGGTGGTTTTAGATGAGTTTGAAAATGCCCGCATACCTGTAATGAAATCCATTAAAGAGCTGTACGATGCCATTGGCAAAAAATGCAGCATAGTGTTAATTGGTACCGAGCAGCTGATACAGATGTTTGAAAAGAAATCATTCAGCCAATCCATACCCCAGCTAAAACGCAGGTTTAAAGCCGGTACCAGGTTCATTTCTCCCATCAAAAAAAGCCGTGATTTTAAGCCCTTTTTCGATAAGTACATACCTGCCGAAAAGAATATACAGGATGCCCTGTTAACCCTTTGCGATAACTACGGGGAGCTGCACGATTACCTGTACCCCGCATTAAAATATGCCCAAAAAGCCGGTAAGCCACTCACCATTGAGCTATTTAAACTGTATCATAAACTATCCTAAAACCACAAAATTCAGCAACATGCAACACCAAAAACACCATATTACTGCCAAAAACCTGCAAATAAAAGGTAGGATAATGCCCCTTTTAAACTGGTCAGAAGAACAGTACGGAACCTTTAAAATGCGCTGTGGGTGCCTGTTTATGCAATATTACATGCCCCAATACCCCGAACTTATAGATGAAGTGATAGAAAGCCGTCTTTTTTGGGCATGGTGGTGCAATCAATGGCTTATCCGTGATGAGGCCCTGCTTATGCAGCCTGGCTTTGCCAACTGTAAGCCCGAAAATCGGGTTACATACTACAAATGGCTGCACAGCCCTCAAAACCTGCTCAATATTATGGTGGTTGACAGCGTGATTTTTGAAAATACATCTATTACCAAAAAACCAGCTGGGATATGAATAATTATGTAGATATAGAGTTTTTACCTGCGGTGCGAGCCATACTGGATGATGCAAAAAAAAACATCAGGGCCATTGTAGGATCAAATATAGCGCTGCATGTTAAGCTAATACAAAAAGCATCACCCGAAGAAAATAAGGCCATTTTAAAGGAAATCATTGAAAAGGACTTTGATATACCCTGGCACCGGATCATAACCAAAAACCGAAAACCCGAATTAGTGGATGCCCGGCACTTGTATATGTTTTTCAGCAAACATTTTCTTCGCCAATCCCTAACTAAAACAGGGATGGATTTAGACCTGGATCATACTTCAGTTGTGCATGGACTGCAAAAAATGCAGGATATGATCGACACAAATGATCCGATAACCGAAAGAATTAAACGTATAAAAGAAAGGCTGCCGTATGACAATTAAACTAACCAAAGCCGAAGTGCAGGCACTCGAAATAGAGCTGCGGGAAGTGATCACCTGCCAGCACATGGATATCAACGACAGGCTGCTCATTGTGCTGCTTACCATGTGGTATAAAAAACTGGTGGTAAAGCTGCTCGATCTAAAAAACCGGTACAGCATTAAAATGGATGAGCCAACCGTGCTGGCATTCTACCTATACTTTGAGGATAAGCAATGTGTGCCAACAAACTTTACTGATAACCTGATAAAAGGCATTTGCGATAAAATTAACCAAAAACTGAACTTATGACCACCCAACAGGAACACTATAACTGGATAATGAATATTATCGACAGCTGCACACACACATTTCATTTTTCATGTGTTGATAAGCTCATCGAATTATTCATGCAGCAGCATCCGGGCGAAGAAACCCTGCATACCAGCCTGCAGCAGCAGCGTACAACCAGGTGGAACAATGTGCATAATATTTTAGTATAAAAAGTTAAAGTAAAAGCCATGAGCAAAAAAAAACAGGCGAAAAAAATATGGGTTAACCTGGATAATCAGCCCATAACAGGGCAGTGGGATTGCCCGGCTAAAATTATAAAACAAATTACTGTTAAAAAATTCAATCATTATAATCATAAAAAATAAACCAACTATGGCACGTACAAAAAAGAAAGTAATCGCAAATGTAAGCCGGGAAACCGCCGAAGAAGCAATGGCGCTGTTCTCCGATGCCGCAAACAGCCTTCAAAAAATTGAGGCCGCAATGAACCAGCAGATCAAAGCCATCCGGGATAAGTACCAGGATGAAATTACCACCCTTAACGAAAGCAAGGATGAGCAGTTTGATGTACTTGAAGTTTTTGCCAATGAGCAAAACGAAAACTGGGGCAAAAAGAAAAGTATGGAACTGCTGCACGGTGTGATTGGTTTCCGCACCGGCACGCCAAAGATCAAGTTCGAAAAAGGCTTTAACGGCAAATCAGTAACTGCCATTTTAAAAGAGCAGTTCCCGCAATATGTGCGTACTGTGGATGAAATGAACAAAGAGCAGCTGCTGGCTGATCGTGAGGCCGATGATTTTACAGCCATCTGTAAAAAAGCACACATCGAAGTGGTGCAGGATGAAACCTTTTATGTTGAAAGTAAAAGCGAAGTGCTGCAGCCGGTATAAATATTTTGATCTACGGTTTAGGGTATAACGGCCTGTTGTTTTTACATCGGGGCCTCTTTTAAAAATCTGTAAGGCCCATCATCATTTTTTATTTAAACTCAAAAGCATTGCAGTTGATTTAAGTAATTGTTAAGACTTGATCGGTGGGCCTTTTTAAAAACTAAAAACAATGATCACATCCTGGTATATCATATACTTAAATTTTGGAGGCAGCCAGCTGGCCATCATAGATGCCATCAACCAGGCCGAAGCCGAAAAGATATTAAACCAAAGCGCTGTAGTAATGGAAATAACCCGCTGCGAAAACATGCACCAGGTACTGCCCATTGAACAAAAACAGCAAATGCAAAACAGTTTTAACCAGGCAAAAAAACAAAATCCAGTATGGCCGCACAACCCGCAGTAATACCAATGCAACCAGTGGTAAAAGAGAAAAAAACAAAGCTGCGGAGATTAATAACCGTAAACGATCTTATCAATAAAAAAAGAGATCGGTTGCTCTTTGAAGGAGTTTGGAAACAATGTATGGGCTGCCCCCAGGCAAATGCTGTAATATTTATTTGGGGCAAAAGCGGCCATGGAAAGACCCGTTTTATAATCCAATTCACTAAGTACCTCTGTAACCACATAGAAAAAATTGTATTGGACAGCCTGGAGGAAGGCGATAGCGACAGTTTAGCTCTCGCTTTCCAGCAGGAAGATATGCAGGAGGTACACGGCAAAGTTTTTATACTGGATAACGAGCCGCTTGATCAGCTGTGCATCCGGTTAAAGAAAAAAAAGCAGGCGCAGGCTGTTATAATCGACAGCTGGCAGTATGGCCGTAAAGATTATGCATTTTACCAGCACATGAAGGAGCAGTTTAAAAAAAAGATGTTCATTATCAACAGCCATGCGGCAGGAAATAACCCAAAAGGCAGCAGCGCCGACAGCATACGGTTTGATGCCATGATAAAAATTCATGTTGTGGGTTATGTAGCAAAGATCATCAGCCGCTTTGGCAGCGAAAAACCTTATGTTATTTGGGAAGCAGGCGCAAAACGGTATTGGGGCAAAAAATATAAAAACGTGATCAATGGTACGCACTGGATCGGACAAAAATAATTACGGGCCGCAGATGGGCTTATTCACCGGTAGCGATACCCGTGAACAGTTCCTGCAGTTTCATGCTCAGTACCCTGTTGTTTACAGCTTATTTAAAAGGTTTGCCCTTCGCCTGTTAAAAGGAGGGCATAAAAAAATAGGCAGTAAAATGATCATTGAGCGCATACGCTGGGAGGTAACCACAAACAGCCAGGATGTAGACGGATTTAAAATAAACAACAATTATACGCCATACTACAGCCGCCTGTTTATGAAAGATCACCCGCAGTATGGTGATTGCTTTTACACAAAAAATTTAAAAAATCAATAGCATGAAACGTCAAACCAAAACACAACTCGGATTCCTACGCATAGGCGATCGCTTTTATTTTCTTACCGATAAAATACCCGTGGTACGTGAAGTAACCAACCACCTGCGCAACCGGGTTAAGTATAATAAAATAAAAAGCACTACCGGAAGGAAAAGCTGGTGGTTTGATCGCAGCCGGGCAATAGAAACCCCTGTAATGTTTATACGCCATACCCAGCTGCTGCCCGGTGATGAATGTTTTATGCATGAGCTTACCGATGGCGATGTATTTACCAAACCCGGCGATAAAAGGAACAAAGAAATGCGCCGTGGCCCCAACCGTAAAGATGGCCAGGTGTGGGTACGCTATATGGGAAGCCCGGTTTGGTTGCATACAAGCCCATTAACCACCGGAATTTTTGTACGCAGGGCATCATTAAAAACCACGCCTAAAAAAGATGTGCAATAAAAAACCATTAACAAAAGATGGAGCCGTGGCTGCCCTGGTGATCATACGCAGCAGGCGCAATAACAAAAAGGCAAGTAAAAAGCCATGCCGCCATTATTACTGTACCGAATGCAGGGCATGGCACCTTACCAGCCAAACAACAAAACAATTTTATCAGCATCATAAAAAACACTTTTAAAAATAACAATTATGCAAACAATCTCAATTTCAACAAAAACAAAAAAGCAAAAGGCCGGTAACATTATCGACCAGGTAAAAACCTTTGAAGATGCCTGCGAGGTATTGGGCTTAGATGGTGATATCCTCAAAGGTAGCGTTACTGACCTACTTTCCGGCGACCTGGAAAGCATAAGTGCTTATACAAAGCTCATCATTATTGCCCGTGCATTAAATGAAGGATGGGTACCCGATTGGAGCAATAGCAGCCAGTATAAATACATTCCCTGGTTTGAGCATAAACCGGGCTTCGGCCTGTCGTACCACGACTGCGCTGACTGGTATGCGAGTACGTGTGTCGGCTCTCGCCTTTGCTTCAAAACAAAGGAACTGGCTAAATATGCAGCCACTCAGTTTGCTGATATATACAATGATTTCTTAACCATAAAATAAAATCGATGCAACAAATCAAAACCTATGAGGATGCCTGTAAGGCCCTCAATTTATCACCCGCCGCATTACCCGATGTATCAATGCTGCCGGTAAAACATCAACAGGCAATAATTGCCCATTGCAAGCTGGTGATCATTGCCGAAGCATTAAACGAAGGATGGCAACCTAACTGGAGCGATACTGATCAGTATAAATACTGGCCATGGTTTGATGTGGAAGAAGATGATAAAAAACCATCGGGCTTCGGCCTGTCGTTCTACGTCTGCGTTGACTGGATTACGATTACGGCTGTCGGCTCTCGCCTTTGCTTTAAAAGCAGGGAGCTTGCTAAATATGCAGGTGAACAGTTCAGTGATCTGTATGAGGAGTATTTCTTAATACAGAAATAAATCAGTAAGGCTGTGTGCTGCTATGGCCGCTGGTTGTTCAGGTTCAGGCTTCAGCCTGTCGTACAACGACTACGATGACTGGAATACGAATACGAATGTCAGCTCTCACCTATGCAAAATGTTTTTTGCAGCACAGGCCCTGCCACTTGGCAAAAAATGATTTTTTTAAAGAGGGCGTTGGTATCCTGCCACTGTCGGGAGAAAGCGACCTTTTAAAAGCAAAGGCAATAATGAAAAGGATTAACAATTTATACCAGCAAATAATCAGCATCGAAAACCTGCACCTGGCAGATGCGATTGCACGCAGAAGCAAGGCAAAGCAATACGGTGTAATTGCTCACAACAAAAACCGTGAGGCCAATATATTAAAGCTGCACCAGTTGCTGCTGGATAAAGCATACCAAACATCTGCTTACAGCACATTTAAAATATATGAGCCAAAAGAGCGTGAAGTGTTTCGGTTGCCCTACTTCCCCGACCGCATCATGCACCATGCTATAATGAACGTATTGGAGCCGGTATTCATTGCAAACTTTACTGCTGATACATACAGCTGTATAAAAGGCAAAGGCATACACGGCGCTGCAAATGCTGTTAAACGGGCTTTAAAAAATGTTCCCGGCACCATTTACTGCTTAAAGCTGGATATAAAGAAGTTTTACCCGAGCATCGACCACGGCATTTTAAAACAGCTGCTGCGCCATAAGTTTAAGGATGCCGATCTGATCAAGCTGCTGGATGGCATTATAGACAGCGCCCCCGGCCTGCCTATCGGTAACTACCTAAGCCAGTATTTTGCAAACTTTTACCTCAGCTATTTTGATCATTGGGTAAAAGAGGTACTGCAGGTAAAATATTACTTCCGGTATGCCGATGACCTGGTGATCTTATCAGGCAGCAAAGAGCAGCTGCACAGCTACCTGTTAACCATCAAGGAATATTTAACCACCAATTTAAAACTTACTGTAAAAAGCAATTACCAGGTATTCCCTGTAAAAGCCAGGGGCCTTGATTTTTTAGGCTATGTATTTTATGGCACACATACCCGGTTGCGGAAAGGCATTAAACAAAACTTTGCCCGTAAAGTGGCAAAAGGTATCAGCCCCGCATCAAAAGCATCATACCTGGGCTGGACAAAACACTGCAATGCAAAAAACTTAACCAAAAAACTGTTACCCGCATGACCAATTTTAAAGATTTAGGCATAAAGCCAACACTGAAAAATTTCGTTGGCGATAAAATTAAAATGAGCAGGATTTTAAATAAACCTATAAAAGTGATCGACTTTAAAGAAGACGTATCAAAATACCCCGAAAAGGGCAATGGTAAATGCCTGCACCTGCAGATTGAAATTGATGGAATGCTGCATATTGTTTTCACCGGAAGCACTGTATTGATGGATATGATAAAACAGGTGCCAAAAGAAAAGTTCCCGGTAAATACCACAATTATTGAACAAAACGAAAGCTATCAATTTACCTGATGCCAATCAATTACAAAGAATATCATCCAAAGTGGTCGCTGATCAGCAGGCTTATTCGCTTTTTCAGGGCAAAGAATAAGTGTGAGTGGTGCGATGCTCCAAATGGCCGGTTAATATACAGGCCCATTAAAGGCAGCCCGAAGTGGGAGCTATGGCCCGAAGGTATGCAAAGCGAAGCCCTTACACTTGACGGCTACAAATCTGTAAAAATTGTTTTAACCGTTGCCCATATTGACCACAACAAAACAAACAACCGCTTTAAAAACCTCGCTGCCCTTTGCCAGCGATGCCATTTAAAGCACGATATAAAACACCATTGCGCCAACCGTAAGTATGGCCGTAATCATAAAGGTAATCATCAATTAAAATTAGAGGTATGAAAATTAGAAGTGAAAATTTCAAAATTGTTTCAGGCGAATCAGCTAAAATAGACTTTTTTAAAATTGATGAAGGTTTAAAGCATATTATAGATTTTACGATTAACAACAGTGCCGTTAAACCACAGATTTTATATCCGACAAAATCATTTTTAGATGCTGTAATTAAAAGCTGGCGAAAATTAAATGATTTGAGACTCGAAATCCCAATAGGATTGTTTGTTATTTTGATGCCTCCTGATATAGAGGTGTATGTAAAAGTTTTTGAAATTGAAGGGGTTAAACACATTTTTATTTTGGAATTTTTTGGCGGACACTTGGTTAGAATGTCTAACGAAGAGGACATAATAGAAGAATCCTTTCTATTTAAAAATCAGCATACACACCTTTGTACCATTGCAGAATCAGTCGTGCTCTTCAAACAATTTGCCGATATTGAAACCTTAGAACTTACCTCTATTAGAAAAAGAGGGCAATTGTTTAATTGTAAGTATTTATCAACTCTAGATAAATCAATAACTATTCTTGATTCTACTTGGTTTACTAATATCATTCAACAGGAAGGGTTTAAAGTACGTGGACATTTTGCTTTACGGGCATGTGGAGAAGGCAAAACACAGCGCCGGTTGGTTTGGATTTCTGAATTTGAAAAGAGTGGATATGAAAGGAAGGCGGGTATTGAAAAAACACCGCCTATGGTTGCTGCAACAATAAAACGGCTACCGATCATAAATGCAATATCAAAAAAACAATCTGAGATAATGAAAGGGTTAAAATTTCCTGACCATTTAAACAATCCATCATGACAACACTATTCTTCCTTTTCACCTGGCAATTTTGGAAATGGTTCTTCATTGTAATGGGCATCATCTTTTGCCTGTACATGATCGTTATGTTTCTTTTAATTTGGACAATCGACTGGTTTGATGAGCCTGGGCGCAAATACGGGCCTTACGATAAAAACGGCAGGCCATGAAACGCTTCCTCATCACCTCGCCAAAATTTACCGGGCAGGCCGAGCTGCAGTATAATGATAAGGGTACGCTCTGTAAAATAGATCTTACCCAGGCTGCCATGGAAGAAATTACCGTACTGCATTTTAAG
>CAZBIK010000140.1:0-9089 GCA_964491955.1 uncultured Ferruginibacter sp. | reverse complement strand
AAAAATGATACAGTTCGAACCGTAAAAATAAACACCCTGTTTAGTGCAATTCGCTATCTGTCAATAAATTCAGATGAAAATAAAAAAGACAACCTTTTGCAAGATTGTCTTTTTGGTGGTAATGTCGGGATGACTGGATTCGAACCAGCGACCCCGTCGTCCCGAACGACGTACGCTACCGGACTGCGCTACATCCCGAATTGATTCCGGATAACAAATTTAACAAAATAAATAAAACTGCATACCAGGTAAGAATAAATTCAGTTTTACTGAACCACATAGTCACATAGATACATAGGTTTTCACATAGGATACAATGTGTTTCTTTCTATTGTGTGCTATGTGTCTATGTGGTTCAAAAACTAAAATAACAAAGCTGTCTTTGCGGGCTTGCCAGTCGTTGGGGCGATTACTGGTTAAAATTACAATTGCAACAACCCCGCTTTCCACAACGTATTCACCGGCTTATTATCCCAAAACAATTCAAAATCCTCCAGCCCTGCATTTTCATAATCGGCTTTTACTTCCTGACGGGTCAAAGTTTTTGGATTGGATATGGATGTGCGTAGTAAGGTCCGGGCGAGCCATTTGCCGGGTTCAACATCCACTTTAATAGTAACCGTCTCTTTTTTGGTTTCAAAACAGAGTGACAACAACTCCCACTGGTTGCCTTTTTTGCTTTTGATGATGGTTTCAGTTTTGGGTTGATGGCCAATGAAAATGATCTTTGTATTGGGGTTGGTATTTATCATTTCAACTTCTTCGATCGCTTTTATAATAAAATCCGGAGCGATGGTTGTGCGGGGTACTTTATGATCAAACCATTTTTGCAGCGGGTAATCAAAACAGGCGCCGTGCATATAATTGAGCAGTGATTTTTTCAATCCAAAACCGAAGCTTTCGTGATCGGCGCCGGTTGGGTCAATGTGTTCAATATCATTGTTGGCAAAACTGCCAATTGCTTCTGAAACTTTTTTAACCGAATATTTTTCCGGGTCAAGCCCAACAGGACTGTGTGCCGTCATGGTAAACAGGTGCCAGAAGGCCGATTGCAGGATACCGGCTTCAAAAAGCTGCCGCACCATTTCCAGCGAATCGATCGTTTCCTGTACGGTTTGCGTAGGAAAGCCATACATCAAATAAGCATGCACCATGATGCCGGCTTCGGTAAAATGTTTATTGACCCTTGCCACCTGCGCAACGGTGATGCCTTTTTGTATCAGTTGCAGCAATCGGTCAGAAGCTACTTCCAGTCCGCCTGAAATAGCAATGCAGCCCGATGCTTTTAACAACAGGCAGAGGTCCCTGGTAAAACTTTTTTCAAAACGTACATTGGCCCACCAGCTTACCACCAGTTTACGGCGGATGATCTCCATGGCCAGGGCACGCATGAGGGCAGGCGGTGCGGCCTCATCCACAAAATGAAACCCGTTCTGGCCCGTTTGTGCGATCAATTCTTCCATGCGGTCGCAAAGCAGGGATGCAGCGATGGGTTCGTAATTTTTTATATAGTCGAGTGAAATATCACAGAAGGTGCATTTTCCCCAATAGCATCCATGCGCCATCGTTAGTTTGTTCCAGCGGCCATCGCTCCACAGGCTGTGCATGGGGTTGATCACTTCGATCACTGAAATGTATTTATCGAGGTACAGGTCACTGTAATCCGGCGTACCCACCTGCCCCTGTTTATAATCGGTACAGGAAGTATTGTTGATGTATGTAAGTTTACCGTTGACCATGGTAAATGTCCGTTTCAGTTCTTCCGTTGATCTGAGCCCGTTGATGTGCTGCCATAAAATTTCCAGCGGCGCTTCGCCGTCATCCAGGGTGATGAAATCATAGTATTCGAAGACCCTCTCATCGGACAATGAACGCAGTTCGGTATTGGCAAAACCGCCTCCCATGGCCACTTTCACCGAAGGGTAATTTTTTTTGATCCATTGCCCGCAACGCAGGGAAGTGTACAGGTTCCCCGGGAAAGGAACAGATATGGCAACCAGCTTTGGCTGAACGGTTTCCATCTTTTTTTGCAGGATACTGATCAGTATCTTATCCAGGTAAGTATAGTCCTGCTGCAAGGCGCTGTACAGTTCATCAAAACTGTTTGCCGATCTTCCCAGTCTTTCGGCATACCGGCTGAAACCAAAATGTTCATCAATGGTTTCCTTGATGAGGTCGCCGAGGTCTTCGAGATACATGGTAGCGAGGTGCTTGGCTTTATCCTGTGTACCCATATTCCCGAAGGCCCATTTCAGGTCATCCAGTTGTGCAAAGCGTTCGGCTTCGGGTAAAAAATCACGCTTGCAGATCAGGTGGGCCAGTGTGGGAGACCTGCCCTGTAAAAAAAGGATCACCGCATCAATGGTATTGATATAATCATCCTGCAGCGAAATGATCCTTGCGGCATTGGCAGAATGTACTTTTTGTCCGGAGGAAGCTGTACATGTTGCATTTATTTCAGCAAACAAATGCTGCAGGCCTGTTTTTGAAAATAAAGCATTGGTCACTTCAATGCCGAGGTCTGACTGGAAAGCGCTTATATTTTTTGTATTGAAGAATCCCTTCAGGTATGCCGTGGCCGGGTATGGCGTATTCAGCTGGGTGAAAGGGGGTGTTATTAAAAAAATGGTTGAGTTCAATTCCACAGGTTTAGGTGGCAAAAATATTCTTTTTATTCCCTTCAGGAATAAATTATTGCCACCGAAAAACAGAAGCACAGAAGAAACGCATAGCATCTTTGAAAATGTATTTTAAGTGTTTTTAGTGTCTCTGTGGCAATACAGTTTTGCCACAGGTAAAACCTTAGTGTATTTGTGCCTTTGTGGCTCAATATAGTTGCATTAAATTGCAGCATGACCCCGGAACGAAACGAACGACTTACATCCGTTTTAAACAAACGCCAGCCCGACCTTACCGTATTGTTGGAAAATGTGTTTGACCCGCACAACATTTCTGCAGTAATGCGTACCTGCGATGCCGTGGGCATACAGGATATTTATATACTTAACACAAAGATCCCGCCGCATAAAAAATGGGGCGCAAAAAGTTCTTCCAGCGCAGCCAAATGGCTTACCATTCACCAGTTTACCGATGCTGCCGCCTGTTTTGGAGCATTGCGGCAGCATTATAAAAAAATTTATACCACGCATTTAAGCTCCGATGCTGTTGGGCTGCACGAATTGAATTTAACAGAACCCGTTGCCCTGGTCTTTGGCAACGAGCACAGCGGCGTAAGCGAAGAGATCATTGCCATGGCTGATGGAAACTTCATCATCCCGCAGGTGGGTATCATCAAGTCGCTGAATATTTCTGTTGCCTGTGCGGTAAGTTTATATGAGGCCTACCGGCAAAAAGCAAATGCCGGGCATTATGATGCACCGAAACTGGAAGGCGAAAAACTGGAATCCCTGCGGATTGAATGGGGGTTTATGGAAGAGTAGGTTTTATTTGCCGGGAAGTCGGAAATGAACTACTTCCGGGTTTAAATAATAAAAACGTCTTACCGGCTTCCCGGTAAAAAAATAAACATAGGCCGTATTTCATATGAATGATAAACGGCTACCGTATTCTGCTTCATTTCAGATAACTTTATTGCTTCAAAACTATATGTATGAAAAAAATAGTTCTTCCTGTATTGTTGCTGTTCTGTGCTCAATTACATGCACAAATGAAAAAGCCTTTGGATCATTCTGTTTACGATGGCTGGAAAGCCCTGGGCGAAAGGCTTATCAGCAATGATGGCCTGTATGCGGTGTATGCCATTAACCCGCAGGAAGGTGATGGCGAACTGGTGATACAGAACCTGTCGACCCTGGCTAAAACAACCATTGCCCGTGGTTATGGTGCCGTGATCAGCGAAGACAACCGCTATGTGGTGTTTAAAATAAAACCTTTTTTCCAGGACACCCGCCAGGCAAAAATAAAAAAGAAGAAGGCTGATGATATGCCCAAAGATTCCATTGGGATCATTGAACTGGGGAAGGAAGCTGTGCTGAAATTCGCCAGGGTAAAGGGATTTAAAACCCCTGAAAAAGCCGGTGGCTGGGTGGCATACCAGATGGAAAAACCATTGCCGGATAGTTCAAAAGGGCGGAAAGGAAAAACAGCTGCTGTTGATTCTGCAAAAATGAATATGGATATGCTGGTCAAACTGGCCGATTCCATTATCCGCAGGTCGGTAGAATCGGTAAAGCCGCAAAACCTCACCCGCGAAGAAGTGATCGCCGCGGCCAATAAAGCAGCCAAAGAGATCATAAAAAAAGGGAAGGATGACATATGGACCGGTGAAGATGAAGACCCGGATGCGGAAGGGGATGAGGCCCCGGGTGCCGGTGCAGCAGCGGAAGGAACAGATCTTGTGCTGAGGCGGCTGGCCGACGGGAAAGAGACCAGGTTTAAACTGGTGAGTGATTATTTATTTGACAAAAAAGGGACCCGGCTGGTGATGGAAACCACCAAAGCTGCCAAAGACAGCAACAGCCTTGCTTTTGTGCTGATCCATGACCTGGAAGCCGGTAAAACGGATACCATTATGCGCAAACTGAACAGCGCTGCAAATTTCAGTTTTGATGAAGATGGAACACAACTGGCGTTTGTGGCTGAACGTGACAGCAGTACAAAGGCCCTGCAGAAATTTCACAAACTCTGGTATTATACAACCGGGCAGGACAGTGCCAGGCTCCTGGCCGAAAAAAATACCGTGGGTATGCAGCTCGGGTTTACCATCAGCGAGCATGCTGCCCCCAGGTTCAGCAAAAACGGGAAACAATTATTTTTCGGAACAGCGCCCATCACGCCGGCCAAAGACACCACCCTGGTGGATTTTGAACTGGCCCGGCTGGATATCTGGCATTACAACGATGATTACCTGCAGCCGATGCAGCTGAAGAATTTAAGCAATGATCAAAAGCGCAGTTATATGGCTGTGGTAAAACCCGGTGATGGCAAGGTCATTCAGCTGGGCAGTGAAGATGTGGAGAACATCATCCTGGTTGATGAAGGCAATGCAGGCTGGGTGTTGGGGGTAAGCAATAAAGGCAACCGTATTGCCATGCAGTGGGAAGGACGCACCAAATCAACGGCTTATGCAATCAGTACTGCGGATGGCAGTAAAAGCCTGGTCAGGGCCAATGCTGCCGCCGGTTTCAATGCATCGCCTGCAGGCAAATATGTGTACTGGTACGAACCGGAAACAAAAAATTATTTTACCTGGAACAAGGCAACCGGTGTGATCAAAAACATCAGTGATAAGATCAAGGAACCGCTGTATGATGTGGAGAATGATGTACCTGATCTGCCCAGGGCTGCCGGTATAACCGGCTGGACTGCCAACGACCGGTATTTCCTGGTGAACGATGTGTACGATATCTGGCAGACAGATCCTGACGGTACTGAACAGCCGAAAAATATCACGAACGGTTTTGGTAAAAAGCATAAGACTGAATTCAATTATGTGAATACCGACCGGGAAAAACGTTTCATCAATCCCGATGAAATTATTTTACTGCGTTCACTCGATAAGAACAGCAAGTATGGCGGGTTCTATTCAAAAAAAGTGAATGAAGTGAGCGACCCGGTTTTGTTAACTGCCGGCCCTTACAGTTTTTCAAACCCGGTAAAAGCAAAAAATGCCGTGCAATATCTTGTACAGCGATCAAACATCAGTAAAACAGAATTGTATTCATCAACCGGCCTTCAGCAACTGAACCAGCTAACCGACCTGGCTGCCCAGCAAAAGGATCACAACTGGCTTACTGCAGAACTGGTGAAATGGAAAATGCTGGATGGAAAAATGAGTGAAGGCATTTTGTATAAGCCCGAAAATTTTGACCCGAAGAAAAAATACCCGGTGATCTTTTATTTTTACGAACGCAATGCCGATGGTTTGTATACCTACAAAGTGCCGGCACCCAGCGCCTCCACGGTCAACATACCTTATTTTGTAAGCAATGAGTACCTGGTATTTGATCCCAATATTTATTACAAGGACGGGGAACCCGGCAATAGCGCATTTAACAGCGTGGTAAGCGCCGCCCGTCATTTATCCAGAATGCCGTTTGTTGACAGTACCCGGATGGCCCTGCAGGGACAGAGCTGGGGTGGTTACCAGATCGCATACCTGGTTACCCGAACAAATATGTTCCGTGCTGCATGGGCAGGCGCTCCCGTTAGTAACATGACCAGTGCCTATGGCGGCATCCGCTGGGGTACCGGTATGAACCGCCAGTTCCAGTACGAACGTACACAAAGCCGCATTGGTGCAACCTTATGGCAACGGCAGGACCTGTATTTAAAGAACTCGCCCCTGTTTGCTGCCGATAAGGTAAACACCCCGCTGGTGATGATGCACAATGATGCCGATGGCGCCGTACCCTGGTACCAGGGGATCGAATTCTTTACCGCCCTGCGCCGGCTGAATAAAAAAGTATGGTTGCTGCAATACAACGGCGAAGACCATAACCTGGTTGAACGCAGGAACCGTAAAGATCTTTCCATAAGGCTTGGGCAATTCTTTGATTATTATTTAAAAGGTGCCAAGCCGGCCAAATGGATCAAAGACGGTTTGCCGGCAACAGAGAAAGGTAAGGATTGGGGATTGGGCATTGAATAAGAACAGGAACCGGAAATGTCCTTATACCACAACATAAAATTAAAGTGAGGCATACCATGAATAAAAAAAATACAACAGCAGGTTTATTACTTGTTTGCATAACCATTATTTTGTCCTGCTCTCCTGCTGAAAAAAAAGAGGCAAAAGCAGTGTATACACCTGATTCAAAAGCATTGTACGACAGCATCGTTCACATGGATAGTGTGCTTTTTGGGGCTTACAATACCTGTGATACGGTAACCATGGCTTCCTGTTTTTCGGAGGACATTGAATTTTATCATGACCAGGGCGGCCTGATGACCAATAAAGACAGCCTCATGCTGGCAACAAAAAACAATATCTGCGGAAAAGTAAGCCGGGTACTGGTAAAAGGAAGTATTGAAGTGTATCCCATTGCCAATTATGGCGCCATTGAAATGGGGCAGCATTATTTTATAAACAACCGGGAACCCAAACCCAAGTCTCCTTCCATCGGCAAATTTGTACATACCTGGAAAAAAGAGGCAGGAGGATGGAAACTCACCAGGGTGATCAGCCTGCATTAAAGAGAAAGTAGTTTAGTCTATGCTGCTGCCGCTTTTCCTCTGATCAATCTCATAAAAATATTTGATCCGGGTCATTTTTTGGACAGGATTTAAAGTGTTTCATTGTACCATGAAACCGCAGTATCAAAAACTCATTTCGATGGGGGCACTGATCGCATTGTCCGGTTACATACTTTCGGGGCCGGTTGCCTTTTTGATTGTACAACTGGTAAAGCCACAACCGGCCTGGGTCTCATCAGCAGTATTTGCAGAAAATTACAGCCTGGTACAGGACCTGCCTTATTATTTCGGGTTTCTGCTCATTGCTGGTATGCTGATGCTGGTAGCCGGGCATTACCTGGATAGTAAAGATGCCGGTGTTAAAATAAAATTCCGGTTATTGATTGCGCTGGGTGTGGCCATTGTTTTTTGTACACTCATTGCATTCAACTATATCTGCCAGACCACATTTGTAAGAAACCTGGCTTTATTTTATAAACCCGAACATGATGCAGCCATTGCCATGTTCTCCATGACTAACCCTTTATCTTTTTGCTGGGCAAACGAAATGTGGGGCTATGCCTTTTTGGGCATTGCCACCTGGCTGATGGCAGCTTATTACCGGGAAAAAAATAATTTCATTTGCGGGCTGCTGACCACAAACGGGATAGTGAGTATTGCCAGTGCTGCCCTCACCATAGCTGATGTGAACTGGCTGTTGACCACTGCCGGGCTCATTGGTTATTTTGCATGGAATGTTTTGATGATCGTTATGATGATAATGATCTGGCTGCAATCAAAAAAAACAGTTTAATGTAAGTATTATGAAAACGCCGTTTACAGTCCAGCAATTCTTTGATGTGTTTAAAAATTACAACCAGGCCGTTTTCCCGGTGCAGGTTGTTTTTTATGCAATGGGTATTTTGGCCCTTTACCTGGCCCTGAAACCAACCCGGGGATCTGGGAAGATCATAAGTGGGTTACTTTTCCTTTTTTGGTTCTGGATGGGCATTGTGTATCATTTTGTATTTTTTACTGCCATTAATAAAGCAGCTTACGGGTTTGGTGCACTGTTCATTGTACAGGGAATTTTATTTTTAATCTACGGGGTTTTCCAAAATAAAATGCTATTCAGGTATCGTTCTGATATGTATGGGATCACGGGCATCATGCTTATTGGGTATGCATTGGTTGTTTACCCTGTACTGGGTTATTTTATGGGCCATGTTTACCCGGCATCGCCAACCTTTGGGCTGCCCTGCCCAACCACCATATTTACTTTTGGGTTGTTGTTGTTAACTGATAAAAAATTTCCTGTTGCCATTTTGATCATTCCTGTAATATGGTCAGTTATTGGTTTTACAGCCACCTTTGTTTTTGGAATTTTGGAAGATGCAGGGTTGATCATTGCAGCATTGGCTGCATCTTTTTTGCTGGCTAACCGAAACAGGCTGCTGCTGAAAAAAATGGATAGGCTTTAAATCAAAAGTTCTGTAAAGATGAAAAAAACTGTATTCAAATTACCTGTAAAAACAATTAAAAAATGAGTACTGATAAACCCGGCAGGATCATTCTTGCAATTTCATTACCGCTTACTGCCTTGTTGATCATTACCGCCTGCGTGGGTTTGCTTACACCCGGTTTTTATGCAGCAGAAACACCTAACTGGCAGGCGCAGTCGCTTGGGCAGGACATGGTAAACTTATTCATGCTGGCTCCCTGCCTGATCATTACCTCCTTGTTGGCATATAAAAAGAACGGGGTGGCCACCATTTTATGGGGTGCTGTTGTACTGTATCTTACTTACACGTTCACCATTTATTGTTTTGATGTTCATTTCAATAAATTGTTCTTACTGTATTGTTGTTGCCTTGGCCTGTCTTTTTATGGCTTTGTGTTTTTCCTTGTTGTACAAAGCCGGATCCATGCAGCAACAGTATATACACTGAATAAAA
>CAZBIK010000139.1:0-9149 GCA_964491955.1 uncultured Ferruginibacter sp. | reverse complement strand
TAATAACGGCTGTCAAACCTTCTGTTATCTCTACCGGGGAAAGCGGTATGCGGGTAAATGCCGAAGCCTGGAGGATATTATCCGCAAAAGGCAGGGCACTGGATGCCGTAGAAGCCGGAGCCAGGCACATAGAAGACCTGATCGATTGCTGTGTAGGCCTGGGTGGTTACCCCGACCGTGATGGTATTGTAACATTAGACAGCTGTATTATGGATGAACATGCCAATTGCGGTGCTGTTGCAGGTATTGAACGGATAAAACACCCGGTTTCAGTTGCACGGAAAGTTATGGAAAAAACACCGCATGTAATATTGGTCGGCGCAGGTGCACAGCAGTTTGCCGTGGAGAACGGGTTTACTTTAGAAAGTGCCGAATTATCGGAGACGGCCAAAAAAGCTTATGCAGAATGGCTTAAAAACAGTGAATACAAACCGGTGATCAATATTGAACGGAAAAAGCAAAACGGCCCCTTTGCCCCCCCTTTTTTTGAAGATGGCTCGCCCAATCATGATACGATGGGTTTGGTTGCATTGGATTTAAACGGAAATTTATCCGGTGCGGTAACCACCAGTGGCATGGCATTCAAACTGCATGGCCGTGTGGGCGATTCCCCCATCATAGGTGCCGGTTTATTTGTAGATAATGAGATCGGCGCAGCCACCAGCAGCGGTACCGGCGAAGAAGTGATCCGCATCTGTGGAACCCATTTGGTGGTGGAATTCATGCGGCAGGGATATTCCCCGGAAATGGCCTGTAAAAAAGCCGTGCAAAGAATTGTGAACAGGGACCGGGAAAAAGCCAAAACACTGCAGGTAGGATTTATAGCCCTGAATAAAAAAGGGCAATACGGCGCTTATGCCATACAGAAAGGATTTGTGTTTTCGGTTAAAAGTGATAAGGAGAATAGGATACACCAATCGAAATTTTTAATTTGAAAATACGCAATAATCAATTTTCAATGCTCAATGTTCAACGGTGCGTTTCATTTGAGCATTGAATTTTGAACATTGGTCATTGTACATTTGTTATGAAATTCCTTCTCGAAGTAATTGGTTTCAATATAGAAAGCTGCATACTGGCCCAGGCTGCAGGCGCCACCCGCATTGAATTGTGCGACAACCCCGTGGAAGGCGGCACTACCCCATCTTATGGATTTATTAAAGCTGCACGTGAAAAATTACAGATCAGCCTGTATCCCATCATCCGTCCGCGGGGCGGAGATTTTTTTTATTCGGATGATGAATTCGAGATCATGAGATCAGATGTAAAAATTTGTAAAGAGCTGGGCTGCGATGGTGTGGTGATAGGTATGTTGAATGCTGATGGAACGGTAGACAAAGAAAGATGCAGACAACTTATAACATTGGCTTATCCACTGGGTGTTACATTCCACCGGGCATTTGACCGGGTGAACGATGCATCACAGGCTTTGGAAGATGTGATTGAAATTGGGTGTGAAAGAATACTTACTTCAGGTTTACATCCAACTGCCGTTGAAGGTGCCGGTACCATTGCAGCCTTGATCAAACAGGCTGATGAAAGGATCATCATCATGCCGGGAAGTGGTGTAAGGGCTGATAATATTATTGAACTGGCGAAAAAGACCTGCGCGGTTGAATTTCATACATCTGCCAGGATCAATATAAAGAGTAAGATGAATTTTACAAATGAAGCAATGAAGGAAAGTTTACAATCAGTTACTGTGGATGAAGAGGAGATAAAAGAAATGATAGCGCTTTTTCGCCAGTATTCATAACTGTTTTTTGAAATGCATACTCACTATGCTGTCATGCTGAGGTACGAAGCATCTCATTCGCTAATAAATACACCATGAGAGTAAATGAAAAATTATACTACGTTTACATTTTAACCAAAAAAATTAAAACTGTTCTATATACCGGCATGACCAATGATCTAGAACAACGAATTGTTGAACATTATATGGACAGGATAGAAAAAAGGACATTTACCGGTAAATACAATTGCCATTTCCTGCTTTTTTATGAAAGTTATCAATATGTAAATGATGCAATTGCACGGGAGAAAGAAATAAAAGGCTGGTTGAGGATAAAGAAAAATAACCTCATAACTAACTTTAATCCTGAATGGAAATTTTTAAATGAGGAATTATTAGGTGAGTGGCCTCCAAAGGAAACATATCATCGTAAAAATACATAGAGATGCTTCGTTCCTCAGCATGACAGGACAAAGACTCCACTGCAAAACAAACAGTTTTAAAAAAAAGGATGAGATGCTTCGTTCCTCAGCATGACAAAACAAAGGCTCGACAGTTTAACAAACAGAAATACATGATCAGATTATTCTTTTTCATATTCTTCGTATTAAATGTTCAGACAATCTCTGCCCAAAACATTCCCATTGAACTAAATAAAAACTGGCAATTCAAAAATCAAAAAGAAAAAACATGGTATAAAGCCAATGTACCCGGCACTGTACATACAGATTTATTGGCCAATAAACTCATACCCGACCCCTATTTCAGAGACAATGAAAGTAAACTGCAATGGATCGATAAAGCAGACTGGGAGTACAAAACTGTTTTTGATGTTGATTCGAAAACTTTCTCCAAAAAAAATATTGAATTAATATTTGATGGCCTGGATACCTATGCTGATGTTTACCTGAATGGCCATTTAATTTTACAGGCTGATAATATGTTCCGGGGCTGGACTGTGAATGTGAAATCATTTCTCAAAAGAACAAATAACGAATTACTGATCAAATTTGCATCGGCACAAAATAAAGTGGACAGTATTGCCAAATCTAAATTACCATTGGTTTTACCGGATAATAACCGGGTGTATGTCCGCAAAGCACAGTTCCAGTTTGGCTGGGATTGGGGGGCCAAGTTTGTGGGATGTGGGATATGGAAATCAATTAGATTATCTGTACCATATAGAGGCCCGGTAAAAAGAAGCAGAAGATTAAAGCCTTTTGCAAAACTCGTTCAACAAAAAGATTCCATCGGCACTTCATTCTATTTTGAAAAAGAGGGCAAGCCAATTTACGCAAAAGGTGCCAACTGGATACCTGCTGATGTTTTTTTGCCCAGGCTGACAAAGTCCGACTACCGCAAAATGTTGCTGAGCGCCAAAAACGCCAACATGAACATGCTCCGCGTTTGGGGCGGTGGCGTTTATGAAACGGATGATTTCTATGACCTCTGCGATTCACTCGGCATCATGGTCTGGCAGGATTTTATGTTTGCAGGCGGTATGTACCCCGGTGATGGGGCTTTTATGAATAATGTACGGGAAGAAGTGAAATACCAGGTTGAAAGATTACGGCATCACCCATGCATTGTATTGTGGTGCGGCAATAATGAAGTGGAAGAGGCCTGGAAGAACTGGGGCTGGCAAAAACAATTCAATTTGCATGGAGCCGATTCTGCCAAAGTATGGAACGATTATAAACGGTTGTTCCGGGATAGTTTACAAAAATGGGTTGAAGAATTTGATGGTACACGGCCTTATGTATCTACCTCACCAAAAAATGGCTGGGGCCACAAAGAAAGTTTTACCGAAGGCGACAGCCATTACTGGGGTATCTGGTGGGGGCTGGAAGACTGGGAAACCTTTGAAAATAAAACTGGCAGGTTTGTAAGTGAATACGGGATGCAGGCCATGCCCAACTGGAATACGATCAAAAGTTTTACTGATTCAACGGACCGGTATTTGTATTCACCCGTTATACGATCGCATCAGAAAGCAAGTGATGGTTTTAAAAAACTGGATCATTATTTAACCCGTTATTTTATTGATTCACCAAAACTCAGCAAACTATCGCTGGAAGATTATACTTATTTATCGCAGTGCATGCAGTATTTTATTTTAAAGAACAGCATTGCCGTACACCACAGTAAATACCCGGTAAATATGGGCAGTTTATTGTGGCAGTTAAATGATTGCTGGCCGGTTACCAGCTGGAGCATCACCGATTACAGCAGGCAACCAAAAGCTGCGTGGTATGCAGTTAAGGAGGCATACCGGGATGATGTTATGCCTGTAAAGGATGAAGTATATCCAAAGGATCTGCAATTGGAGAAGCCGGATTTTGCGATCCTGGTATCCGGCAACAGCATTTCGATCAGGAGTAATGTTGCTGCTAAATATGTTTATCTTTCGGTGAATGATACAGACTTGCAGTTATCTGATAATTATTTTGATCTTGAACCTGGTAAAACAAAAGTAATCCAATCAAACCGCGGAATACATTTTACCGAACTAAAAATAAAATCGTTGTATAGCGTTTTAAATGCTCAATAAAAAGCGAAAGCTGAAGATGCACGTCTTGGCGAGGAGGTACGACGAAGCCATCTGCTGATCAGGGCTGATAAGCTAATTTATCATTATTATCTTTATTCAGCAGATGGTTTCTCCCGCCCGGGGCGGGATCGCCATGACGCAAAACTTCAACATCAGCAAATAATGAACGTTATGGAATACGGTGGCTGTGTTTATATCATAACCAATTTTCACAACACGGTTTTATATACCGGAGTTACTTCAAATTTGCCAAACCGCATCTATCAACATAAAAACAAAGAATATAAAACAAGCTTTACTGCAAGGTATAATTGTGATAAACTGGTCTGGTATGAAGGTTTTAGCAGGATCGAGGATGCCATTGCCAGGGAAAAACAATTGAAAGCCGGGAATAGGAAGCGGAAAGAAGATCTGATCCATGCAATGAACCCGCATTGGAATGATCTGTGGGAAGAAGTGAAGAATTGGTAATTTGATGATTTGTACTTTTATTTAGCAGAATGCTTCACTTCGTTCGCAAAGACGTAATCATCGACTTTTGTATATTTACTCAGAAGATTGCTTCGTCGTTCCTCCTCGCAAAGACGTAAACATCAGCATTACTTCTATAATGAACATTTATGAAACATACTCTATTTCTTTTACTCATTATAGTTTTGGTACAGACAGGTACTGCCCAAACCAAACATACTTTCTCCCTGTCCAAAACCGACTTCTTATTAGACGGCAAACCCCTGCAGATCATCAGCGGGGAAATGCACCCGGCACGCATTCCAAAGGAATACTGGCGCCACCGGATACAAATGGCAAAGGCCATGGGTTGCAATACCATTGCTGCCTATGTTTTCTGGAACTATCATGAGCCAAAAGAAAATGTATTTGATTTTAAAACAGAGAACAGGGATATCGCTGAGTTCATAAAGATCTGTCAGCAGGAAGGCATGTGGGTACTATTAAGGCCCGGGCCTTATGTATGTGCCGAATGGGATTTCGGCGGTCTGCCACCCTATTTACTCAAATACCCGGATATTAAAATACGATGCATGGATACCAGGTATATGGCAGCTGCAGAAAGGTATATCCGTGAGTTGGCAAAACAGATTGTTCCATTACAATGTATTAACGGCGGCCCTGTTTTGATGGTGCAGATCGAAAATGAATACGGCAGTTATGGTAATGATAAGAACTACCTCGAAGCCTTAAGAACATTTTGGCTGAAGAACGGCATCAAAGTGCCTTTCTTTACAGCTGACGGGCCGACTGCTTATATGTTGGAGGCCGGGCATATCAAAGGAACTGCGGTTGGCCTCGACAGTGGTGGCAGTGATGCTGATTTTGAACAGGCACAAAAAGCTGATCCGGATGTTCCGGCATTCAGCAGTGAAACCTATCCAGGCTGGCTGACACATTGGTTTGAAAAATGGCAAAGACCTGATACCAATAATCTTAAAAAGGAAGTTGAATACCTGTTGAAGAATAAAAGGTCTTTTAACCTGTATGTCATTCACGGCGGCACAAACTTTGGCTTTACAGCCGGCGCCAATGCTTTCTCACCCACCCAATACCAGCCAGACATCACGAGTTACGATTATGATGCCCCCATCAATGAACAGGGACAGGCAACCCCAAAATATTTTATGTTGAGGAATTTAATTGCCACTTATACCGATCATAAAATTCCGGGTATGCCAAAAGCGATCCCAACGATTGAGATCCCTGCCATTGAAATGAGATACACAACATCCATCTGGGATCATTTACCAACACCGATCCAATCTGTGCAACCCAGGCCCATGGAAGATCTTGACCAGAACCAGGGACTGATGCTGTACCGGACAAAACTGGTCGGCCACCAAAGCGGCAAATTGAAGATCTGGGAGCCGCATGATTATGCATTGGTATTTTTAAACGGCAAATTCATTGATACCGTTTACCGGGATGGCGGCAACTGGACCGTTGACCTGCCAAAGACGGAAACAGAAAATCCAGTGCTTGATATTTTAGTTGAAGGCATGGGGCATATCAACTTTGCTCAATTCATGATCGACCGGAAAGGAATTACAGACAGGGTTACTTTAAATGGAATGACATTGATGAATTGGGAAATTTTCCGGTTACCCATGGATGCTGAATTTGTGAACAAAACAGCGCAGTCGAACCGGGGAACAAAAGACAGGAAAGGGATATTTTTTAGAGGCAATTTTTCATTGACCGAAACAGGAGACACTTATTTTGACCTGGGCAGCTACAGTAAAGGAATGGTTTACGTAAATGGCCATAACCTGGGCAGGCACTGGAATGTGGGTCCGCAACAGCGATTGTATTGCCCGGCCGGATGGTTAAAGAAAGGTAACAATGAAATAATCGTTTTCGACCTGCTGCAAACCGAACCGAAGGCTATATTAGCGCACAAAACTTTAGAATAAGATGAAAAAACTATTAACCCTTTTATTTATCCTCAACCTGCATACCGCTTTTTCACAAACTGCTGAGAACATCATCATCATTACAACAGATGGCTTGCGCTGGCAGGAGGTTTTCAGCGGTATGGACAGCGCCATTGCCAACAATAATAAATATAACCAGGGCGACAGTGCGGTCATTTATAAAAAATACTGGGCAGCCGATCCTGTGGAAAGAAGAAAAAAACTCCTCCCTTTTTTCTGGAGTACGGTAGAGAAGAACGGGCAGTTGTACGGCAACCGGAATTTTGGCAATAAAATTGACAATGCAAACCCCTATTGGTTCTCCTACCCGGGATACAACGAGATCTTTACCGGTTACCCCGATACCGCCATCAACAGCAATTCCTACCCGCCCAACCCGCACACTACCCTGCTGGAATTTTTAAACAACCAACCGAATTATAAAAACAAAGTAGCTGCATTTGGTGCCTGGGATGCATTTGACAGGATCTTAAATGAAGAACGCGGCAAATTCCCGGTGTATTCGGCTTTTGACCTGACCGGGGGATCAAATCCGTCAGTAACCGAAAAAACGATCAACGCCCTCTTGAAAGATTCATATAAACCCTTTGGTGAAGCCGAATGCCTGGATGTGTTTACCCATTATAACGCCATGCATTACCTGCAAACCAAAAAACCAAAAGTGCTTTACATTTCTTATGGTGAAACGGATGAGTGGGCGCACAGCGGGCAATACAGGGATTACCTGGATGCTGCAAAAATGGTTGACAAATGGATACAGGATATCTGGAACTACATACAAACTGATCCGTTCTATAAAAACAAAACGGCCCTTTTTATAACCACCGACCATGGCCGGGGTGATGCAAAGAAAGATGAATGGACCAGCCACAACAATAAAATAAAAGACTGCTATCAAATATGGATGGCGGCCATGGGGCCGGGTATAAAAGTAAAAGGGGAAGTCAGATCAGCACAGCAATTGTATCAAAAACAGTTTGCACAAACGATGGCTGCCATATTGGGATTGACTTTTAGCTGTGAGCATCCTGTTGCTGAAAAAATTGAATTAAATAAACAGTAATGGTTTACAATCCGCCTTCGACAAGCTCAGACTGACATTTCATTTATAAATTCCTGCAGGCGCTGTAATAAGGTCAACTGGTTTCCGGCCCTTATCAAATTATGGCCTTCATATTTTGCGCCATAATACACATCATTGTTAATATGATCAGTTAAAAAACGGATGGCCTGCATGTAGATCATGTATTTTCCGGCAAAATGAAAATATTTTTTTTCAACTTCATTTAACACCTCTCCCATTTCAGATAAATAACCGTTCACGATGGCATTATACATGTTGGGACGAACGGTTATTTTTGAAAAGTCTTTTTCCTCCTCACTCACCGGGCATAAATAAGTTCGCATCATATCGCCCACATCGCTGATAAAATAGCCGGGCATTACCGTATCCAGGTCGATCACACAAATTCCTTTATCACCTGGATCAAACAACACATTGCTGATCTTGGTATCATGATGGGTAACCCTCGTCGTTAGTACAGTCCGGCTAATTTCAAATTCATCCACAATGGTTCTGTGCTGTTTAATGGCGGCAATTAAACCGGATGACTGTTCGACCCTATCCGGGTTACCTGAATGTAAAGCCGTTTCAAATTCGCGGTAGCGAAGTGAAAGATCATGAAAGCCGGGCAGGGTAATTTTTAACTGATATACATCAAACCCGGTTAACCGTTTGGTAAACAGGCCAAACTGCCTGGCCGCTTCCCAGGCCTGTTGCGGGTTTTCAACCACATCCAAAGTATGTGAACCGGGTACAAACGGGAAGGCCCTGAAATACCCGTCAACGGTTTTAACCAGGTTATTTCCATCGGTCGTTTTACAGGAAGCCACAAAATGATATGCAGGAAAATTCAACTGCAGGTAATCACCGATCATTGCTGTATTAAACGCAATGTCTTCCGGGTATGTAAAAACCTGTTGATTTAATTTTTGGAGGATGTAAGCCGGATTGCCGGATGAATCTTTGATCACCCAGGTGCTGTTGATCAACCCGCTGCCAAAAGGCAATACTGAAAACCTGGTGCTGTCTATACCAAACTGAATTAATATTTCCTTCATAATCTGCTAAATTCGTGTAATTATTTTATTCATGAACCTGAGAGCTGAAATATTAAAAGAACATTCAAAGGCACAGTGTAATAAGATCGTTCAATGGGTCGGTGCCGACCAAAAGCGCTTTGATGAACTGTTCGGTTTGTTCCTGCATGATGAAAGCCGGGTTGTACAGCGGGCTGCATGGCCGGTGAGTTATTGTGTGGAGGCGCACCCTGCCCTTATAAAAAAACACTGGAAAGCGCTTACCGGGTACCTGGATAAGCCAAACCTGCATGATGCTGTTAAGCGCAACAGTGTA
>CAZBIK010000138.1:7140-9164 GCA_964491955.1 uncultured Ferruginibacter sp. | reverse complement strand
TGCTTGCGGCCTTCCTGGTTCATCACATCGAGGTTAAATACGGATAAGGCCATTGCAGGGCTCATCATGGCGTAATTGTCCCAGGTTACTTTGGTAATGGGATCGGGTAACTCCTGCAACCAGGGGTTATTGGCCTGGCTTCCGTTACCAATTGATATTTTCTGGTAGAACACCACTTCAACCGCACCACCTTTGGCTGTTGTGACTGCAGCAGTAGCTTCGGCCAGTTTGGCGCTGTTGAAAGCCGCACCGCCAACCGGCATGGTTGCCGGTTCTACAACCCCATCCTGCAATGCTTTGTTATACAGGTCGGCACTGCCCAGTTTGGCATTCCAGTATGTTTTAAAATAAGTTTCGTAATCATTCACCAGGCTGCCCGCAGCTGAACTCCATTTGATAAGCGAGGTCTGGAACGGCCTTGTTTTGAAGAGCGGGTTGATCACCGGCTGTATCAAACTGAAATAACCGGTTTTGGGTTCTGCATCACCCCAGCTTTCAAGCCAATGGTGTGAAGGAAGGATATATTTACACAGCTCGGTTGTTTCATCCATGGTTCCGTTAAAGGAAACCCCAACAACTTTTGCCAGCCCGTCTTTGAATTTTTTAGGGTCGTTGTACGAATAGGCGGGGTTCACATCGTGTATCAACACGGCGCCAACTGCTCCTGAATTCATATCTGCAACCAGCTGAACCATTTCAGCATCAACACCATTCTTATAGTTGGAAGTGATGGCCCAGTTGATGGTTTTTCCATTGGCGCCAATGGCTTCATTGATGGCGTTTACGATCACCTGGATATTTACATCGTTGCTTCCGCAAACGACCAGGGCATTTCCTCCGGCCGCTTTTAAATTATCGGCTGCCAGTTTAATGCCTTCATTTAATTTTTTATCCGCAAAGGAGGGCGCCGTACCGTTCAATGCTCCTAAAATGGCTGCTGCAACGGCACCGGTCTCAGAAGGCTTATGGGTAAATCGGTCGTCGGCATTGCTGCCGGTCATGCTCATCATGCTTTCAAACTGGAAATGCTTGCTCAGTTCGGGTTTATCCCCGGTAACTTTCCTGTTCTTTGCATATTGACCGCTGAATTCGGTGGGGCTGAGCCAGGTACCCAGGAAATCGGCACCCAGGCTTACAATTACTTTTGCATTTTCAAAATGATAGGAAGGGATCGCCCTTTTTCCGTAGCATGCCTCATTGGCCTGGATCATACCGCTGTAACTTACCGCATCGTATTGCACATGGCGGCTGCCCGGGTATTTTGCTAAAAATTCTTTTATAATGGCTAAGGTAGATGGCGAATTTATGGTTGAAGTAAGCAATACTACTGTCTTACCGGCAATGGCAGATCCAACCATTTTATCAAAAGCATCAAATCCCGGGATCTCTTTAAACCCATTAGCGGTTTTTTCCATCGGGTAGCGTAGCCTGGTGTTGTCATACAGGTCCAATACAGAAGCCTGGGCCTGCGCATTGGTTCCGCCGTTGGTGATGGTGGATAATTCGTTCCCTTCAATTTTGATGGGCCTGCCGTCCCTTTGTTTTACAACAACTGAAATGGCATCGCCACCATTGATGTAAGTAGATGCATAATAATTGGCAATGCCGGGGATCACATTATCGGGCTTGCTTAAATAGGGAACCGCTTTACGTACCGGTACTTCGCAACTGGCTGCTATGGCCGCTGCAGCCGTACTGAAACCCAGGTATTTCAAAAAATCCCTGCGTGGTGTTTTGGCATCCATGATCCCTTTATCATCCAGGTCGGACAGGGGAAGCAACTCTTCCTTAAACTCGTTTTTGGTCGATTCCTGAAAATCTTTTGTTTGATTCAGTTCTCCAAAACTTTGCCAGTACTTTTTATTCATAATATGCTAATATGCTAATGTGCAAATATGCAAATATGCAAATTTTACAGCGCAGGTACCTTTATTGGCACATTTGCCTATTTGCCGATTTGCTGATTTTCTTAATAGTGACATTTCTGACATTCCGTTCCACCGATCGCTTCAACCGTTACGCTA
>CAZBIK010000138.1:0-7040 GCA_964491955.1 uncultured Ferruginibacter sp. | reverse complement strand
TTAATAGTGACATTTCTGACATTCCGTTCCACCGATCGCTTCAACCGTTACGCTATCCATTTTTTTATCCTTCAGGTCTTTGTGGAATTTTTCGTAAATGCTGTAAAATTTGTTCCCGGTCTTATTATCCTTGTCGTAAAAATCAACTTTGGATTCCCTGTGGCAGTTTACACACCATCCCATACTTAAATTTGAGAACTGGTATACTTCGGGCATTTGCTGGATATTGCCATGGCAGGTCTGGCAATCCTGCTTTCCTACTTTAATATGCTGGCTATGGTTAAAATAAACGTGATCGGGCAGGTTATGGATCTTTATCCATTCAATGGGCCTGGCGCCATCAGGTATCCCGTCGTTATTGGTATCGGGATTGTATGATTTGGTGGTTGAGTTCCAACCGGCGTATTCATATAATTTCTGGATCTCAGCAGTACCGTCAACTGCAGTACCATCTTCTCTTACGAGTTGGTCGGGACCTTCGTATTTATCAATCGATTTATGACAGTTCATACAGGTATTTAAAGATGGGATACCCGCCTGTTTGCTGTCCTGTGCACTGCCGTGGCAGTACAAACAACTGATCTGGTTGGTTCCTGCGTGTACCTGGTGCGAATAAAATATGGGTTGTTCGGGCTGGTAATTTTGCTGGCGGCCAAGTCCTATTGCCCCATTGATGGTATAAAATCCTCCAACTGCAAATAACAACAGGATGCCGGTCATGATATAGGCCTTGTTCCTGTAAAAAGGAACCGGCTCAGTGCGCATCACACCTTCTTTTTCATCTGATAATTTGCGGAGGTTACTGTTAACCTGTAATAATATAAATGCGATCAGCGCCAGGACCAGGGTTAAAATGCCAAAAAGGAGCGAATCATCAGATTCAGGAGCCGTTACGCCGGTTGGTGCAACAGGTGGGGCCCAGTCATCAACATATTTCATGATCGCATCAACTTCTTCCTTTTTTAAATTTCCAAAAGAAGTCATTACCACATTATTCCATTTGGCTGCAATCGATTTTGCGTATGTATCTGTTTCCCTTAAAGCTGCAGAATTGGCTATCCATTTGTAGATCCATTCGCCTGGCGGCACCCTGTCTTTCCAGCCTTTTAAAGCCGGGCCGGTAAAATCCTTATCGGGTTTATGGCAGCTTGCACAATTTGCTTTAAAGAGCGCTTCACCATCCTGGGCAAATGACTGCACATTTATGGACAATAAAACAACTAAAAAAATGCTTGTAAAGATGCTGTTAAAGATTTTTCTATAGCGACTCATACAGTTATATCGGGGCTAAAGTGGAAAAATATCCTGATTCGGTTGCAAAAATAAGGCAGGATACTGACAATATATCAACATTTCAGAATTTTTTTTTTCCTTATCCAGCGTGAGTTTCAGCGGATTGTATAAAAATCTCTATATCGATTGTCATGCTTTTGTAAAGTGTTTTTTGATTTGAAATTTTTTCCATTTGCGGCATTATTTCACAGGTTTTTATCCCACTTTTGCCGGATGTTAGAAAAACTGAAAGCCAGGTGGAAGGTTAACAGCATTAACCTGGTGCTTGTAATTGCAACCTTTGCGCTGGGTGGCAGCCTTTGCGGGTATGCCGGCCGGAAGATATTATTGCTTACCAACCTGGAGAAAGGAGCCCTTTGGATCATACTATATATTATACTGGTAACCCTGCTCTGGCCGCTTTGTGTTTTGCTGATCAGCATCCCCCTTGGGCAGTTTGGTTTTTTTAAAAATTATATTTTGAAGATATGGGGCAAAATGAGCGGCAGGTCAAAGCCGGGCCGTAAAACCAATATCGCCATTTTTGCAAGTGGTACAGGTACAAATGCACAACAGATCATCAACACATTCAGCGGGTCTGCCAAAATCCATATTGGTTTAATTGTATGCAACAAACCCGGAGCCGGGGTGATGGCCATTGCTGAAAAAGCCGGTATCCCTGTATTAATGATACAAAGGGACCGGTTCTTGAACGGTGACCATTATTTACCCGAATTACAAAAACACCGGATCGATTTCATTGCACTGGCCGGATTTTTATGGAAAATGCCGGCAGCCCTGGTACAGGCCTATCCAAAAAAGATCATCAACATTCACCCGGCGCTGTTGCCAAAATATGGCGGGCCCGGAATGTACGGCGCCAAAGTGCACGAAAGCGTAATTGCTTCCGGCGACAAAGAAAGCGGCATAACCATACATTATGTAGATGAACTGTATGATCATGGAGAGATCATTTTCCAGGCTAGGTGCCCTGTTGCCCCGGAAGATACCCCGGAAACCCTGGCACAAAAGATCCATGTGCTGGAACATACACATTATCCTGAACAGATCGCCGTCATTTTACAATAGCCCCGTAAAAGCAAAATTGCCGTTAAAACACGGGGGCGCAAATGCGGTTACTGATTGTTCCTGTATTTTTACCCAAACCTAATTGTAAGCCTGTTGCAGTCATTTTTAAAAATACTTTTTCTCAGTTCCTGTATTGTATGTACTGCCGGCCGGGCATCTGCCCAGCTAACCATTACCGGTACTGTATTTGATTCATCAAAAAGAAATTATGTGGAAGCCGTCCGCGTGGAAAGCACCGGCGGCGGTTATGTGCTGACCGATTCGATGGGCAGGTATGCCATCACGGTAGCTGAAAATGATTCGCTGCATTTTATTTACCAAAACAAGCCCACTCAAAAATTCATTGTAAAAGACATCCCCAACATAAACCAGTTCGATATTTCACTGCACGTGCGTGTTAAAAGCAGGTACAGCATTTTAAAGGAAGTGGTGGTTTATTCCAGGCATTACCGCGAAGATTCGATGGAAAACCGCCAGGTGTACGGCGATATTTACAATTACAGGAAGCCAACCATACGCACCAGCGTTTCTCCCGGCGGTGCTGTAGGCGCTGATGTGAACGAGATCATCAACATGTTCAGGTTTAAAAGAAATAAACAGCTGAAAAATTTCCGCGCCAGGCTGGAACAGCAGGAGCAGGATAAATTTGTAAGCTACCGTTTCAATAAAAAATTTGTGGGCCGGATCACCCAGCTAAAGGGGGCAGAACTCGATACATTTATGGTGAGGTATACACCCAGCTACGAATTTGCCAGCATGGCTGATGAGGTTACCTTTAATAAATATATTTTAAATTCGTCGTACGCTTTTAAGATCGAATTACTGAACCGGGAAGCGGCAAGGTCAAAAAATGAAAATTAATTTATGGAAGAGAACCAACTAAACCTGGGCATCGGCACGCGGCTGCAACATACCCAATTTGGCCCGGGTGTGATCGTTGGCGTAAAATACGCCACTTACCTGATCTCCTTTATTCATCATGGCATAAAGGAAATAGATAAAACCGACGAACACCTGGACGAGATCATTGCTGAAAATATAACAGCTGAAGTAGAAACCGTTTCTGAAGTGGAACGTTCTTTGTTAAAAATACTCAGGCAGTGGGCCGAGGTAACGGAAATAGTTCCGATCGGTGATAAATGGATCGGCGGTACCATGAGCCTGCAGGCTGCCGATAAAACATTAAAGCCCAAAGAAATTCCCATCGATGATTTTTTTCACAAGATCGTTATGCTGCGCGACCGCCTGCGTGTGCTGGAACAGAACATCAACAGCCACAAAAAACTAACCGATGAAGAAAAAGTAAATATCCAGCAATACATCACCCGCTGCTATGGATCACTCACCACCTTTAATGTACTTTTCAAAAATAAAGAGAACTGGTTCATCGGTGATAAGGGAAGTAAAGAATAACCCATACCATAAATTATTCCTGCATCTTCAAATCCGGTTTACCTCACCCACAGGCAGGCATAGCCGTTAATATATGAGCATATCATGCCGGTGACAACTGTCATCAAACACAATGCCCTCCATCATTTTACAGGATCGCATACCAACCTACATTTGCATTGTAATTAATACTAATTATCACTTCTGATCCCGCAGTTTATGGCCCGTTGGGCTGTTAAAATTATAAACCTTAAAAATTTTATATCATGAAAAAGTTATTGATCATCGCCGCAGCAGCCTTTTTATTCATCGGCTGCGCCAAGGTGGACGTAAGCCCTGGTGCAAACCAGGCTGCTGTATCTACTGCCAATACATCAGAAGCCAGGCAATTACTGCCGCCTGATGGTGTTTATACCATTACCAATACCGAAACAGAATGGGGCATTGTGGAGTATAGGGTTCAGTTTACTGATTGTGACGGAAAATACCAGGACATCCCGTTATTAATGCAGGAAAGCATTACCGTTTGCCTGCAATATGGCGAGGCTACAACCAATTTTGCGAATACAATTGTAAAAGTGAAATAATTTTGATCCGGACTTGGCGGGGAGTATGTAAAAACCGGTGTTTACAGTTCAATTACTGTAATTCATAAAGGATATGCATACTCCCTTTTTATTTACTGCCCCACTGCGAAATACGCTATTTTCCAAAACAGGCTACCTGCTTTCATAAACTCTGCTTATATTTAAAAAACAATCCCGTTTTTTAAATAACTGCTATGTACAAAAAGGTCTTCATTTGCTTTTTGCTGATTGCCCATTGTTTTATTGCCGGGGCACAATCCTGGAAAAAATTACATTTCAATTCCATAGTTGTGGATACGCACAACGACCTGCTCACCACGGCCATTGATAAAGGACTTGTCATTGACCAAGACCTCAGCGGAAAAACACATTCTGATCTTGCCCGTTTTAAAAAAGGCGGAGTGGATGTACAGTTGTTCTCGGTGTGGTGCGATGGTTTAAAAGAAAATCCATTTGCCTGGGCAAACCGGGAAATGGATACCCTGGATGCTGTTGTAAAACGCAACCCGGACAAGATCATTAAAGTGGCAAATACGGCCGGGCTGGTGCAGGCTGTACAGGCAAAAAAAATTGCCGCCATGTTTGGTGTGGAAGGCGGGCACATGATCGAGAACAGTTTAGACAAGCTGGATCATTTTTACAAAAGGGGCGCAAGGTACATGACACTCACCTGGAATAATTCAACCGACTGGGCAACATCGGCGCTTGATGAAACAACGGCCCCCTCTAAATCTCCCCCCATGGGGGAGACTTTGAAAGACTCTGCCAGGAAAAAAGGATTGACTGATTTTGGCAAACAGGTAGTAAAAAGAATGAATGAACTGGGCATGATGGTTGACCTGAGCCATGTTGGTGAACAGACATTCTGGGATGCCATCAATACAACCACCAAACCGGTATTGGTTTCTCATAGCTGTGCGTATCATTTATGCCCGCACCGCCGTAATTTAAAAGATGACCAGATCAAAGCAATAGCTAAGAACGGCGGCGTAATTCACCTTAATTTTTATTCGGGATTTGTGGACAGCAGTTTTGAAAGGCGGTCGGAAATATTCAACAGAAATCATAAAGCAGAACGGGACTCTATGCTTAAAATAAACCCCGAGCCCTATTTTGCCGATGTTTATTTATTTGAAAAATACCCGGCAGAAGTAAATGCTTTACGCCCCCCGCTTTCGATGCTGCTCGACCACCTGGATCATATTGTAAAACTGGCCGGTGTGGACCATGTGGGCCTGGGCAGTGATTTTGACGGCATCAATTCAGCGCCATTACAATTAGATGATGTGACCAACATGCCGCTGATCACCAAAGCACTTTTAAAAAGAGGATATACAAAAAAAGACATCCGAAAAATCCTGGGTGAAAATTTCCTGAGGTTACTTGAAGCGAATGAGACAAAATGGTTGAGTGGATTTAGTTGGGGGATACGGGATGCTGGATACTTGATACTTGATACTGCCCGCCCGGCTGAACGCCGTTCGGACGGGGATACCGGATTAAACCAAAACACTGCATGCAAACTTTATCACCCATCAGAATCAATGAAAGAGAAATTTTCATGGATGTACTGAGAGGCTTTGCCATCCTTGGAATTTTTATTGCCAACCTCAACAGTTTCAGTTTTTATGAAGAAGGCCTTCCGCCTGGCCCTTACCTGCTGCCCGAAGGAGATCATACCATGAGTTTCCTGCATCATATGTTCCTGGAAGGAAAGTTCTATTCTATTTTCAGTTTACTGTTTGGCTGGGGTATTGCCTTACAGATCAAAAGAGGATTGGATGCAGGCTCCGATCCATTGCCAACTATAAGAAGAAGGCTGTTCTTCATGTTGCTGTTGGGAGCCATGCACTTAATGATCTGGACCGGCGATATTGTTTTCTTTTATGCCATACTGGCTTTTATCCTGCTGCCGCTGAGGAAATTTTCCAATAGAACATTACTGATCACAGGAGGCATCCTTATACTTTCTCCCATTTTATTGTATTGGCTTAAAATGACATGGCCGGTGCTTAATTATCCTGCAGAGCAATTGGGTAAAGTAAATGGTCTGTTAAGCCGGCAGCTTCTTCCGGAGTTCCAGGAAATAAACTCCCGGGAACAGCTTGTAGAGGCTTTGAAGAGGGTTAACTGGTGGGATATGTTGAAGAATAATATAGCCGGTGTCTTTGGGCGCTTCAGTCACCTGTTTATGGTGAGCCGGGTCCCCAAAGTGCTGGGCATGTTCCTTATTGGCTATGTACTCGGACGCTCTGGTTTTTACAGCAATATCATACAACATAAAAAAACAATGTACATCATGATCGCCGTTGGTTTACTCATCGGTTTACCGGCTAATTATTTTCTTGCACAGCAGATGCAGGACCATATGGGCGATTATTTTCAATTTAAACTGAACGGCCTTTATCAAACCATCTTTTATACATTGGGTGTTGTACCACTTGCCCTGGCATATGTTGGATTATTCATGCTGGCCTTTAAAACAAAACCAGGTCATAAAATACTATCCTTATTGGCACCGGCCGGTAAAATGGCATTCAGCAATTACATCATGCAGTCGCTCATTGGAAATTTTTTCTTTTTCAGTTCGGGCCTGGGCTATATGTGGAAAGTGGGCCCGGTGTATTATACCCTTTTTGGAATTGCGGTATTCATTGGCCAGGTGATCGTAAGCACCATCTGGCTGAAATATTTTAATTA
>CAZBIK010000137.1:4571-9204 GCA_964491955.1 uncultured Ferruginibacter sp. | reverse complement strand
AATCTGTTTCCATTTCATTTTTCGTAGGTTTTATGTAGTTCAACAATTTTTAAAAAGTATTTGTTTAAAACGGCTCCTCATCATTCATCAACTCCTGTGCCTGTTTGTACAAAATAACGAATCAATGACAAAATGTTCTTTACCAGCTGCCATCTTTAACAATTAATTAGGAAGAGTTTCGTAGATGAAAAAATGATCCAAAAAAGCACAGCATTTTGTACGATCACCTCTTTCAGCTCACTCCGTACCCTGTTTCCATGATGGCAGGGTGCGGTTATAAAGTTAACAAAAATTGCATGGTATCCACACCGTCGGCATAATCCATCAGGGATGGCCTTTGTGCCTGTCCGAATGCCATACCTTTACTGCCGCAGATGCACTGTACATCTTCATTGTCTTTTAACCTGGCCATCAATTGTTTTTCGTCATCATAATACTGATAATGAAGCTGGCTGATGGCTGAAAAAATGGCATCATGTTCGATCAGTAAAATACTGCCATTGGTCATATAGTAAATATTGTTCAGCAAGGCAATGGAAAGCTGGTAATCGTAATTGTTCTTGTATTTATGATGGTCTGCAAAATATTTGTATTTGTCAAATGCCCCCAGCAGTGGAATAAAATCATATCCTGCCGGCACAAATATTTGTGTGATGTTGCGGCAGCCCAATCCAAAATACTGGTGAACATCATCAGCCAGTGCGTTTAATTCACCAGGGGTTTCATGGCCTGTTAAAACGCCCAGGGATGTGCGGTTGCGCCGTATGATGTTGGGGTATTTTGAAAAATACAGGTCAAAATACCGGGCCGAATTATTGCTGCCGGTGGCGATATAGGCATCACAGCCTTTAAGCATATCTGCAAAACGGATATCATCTTTTAAAGTGGGTTCCCAGGCTGTCATCACTTCTACGAGGTGCTTCAGCAGGATATCATCCTTTGAGGATAATTTTATGGTTTGCCGGTGCCCACTGATGAATACAGATAAAAAATCATGAAAGCCAACCAGCGGTATGTTCCCGGCCATTACAATGCCTGTATTTTTGCCGCCCACATTGTCATCGAGGTGGTAATGGGCCGCCCATTTTTCCAGTTTTTCTTTTTGTAAAAATTCCGAACAGATACTGGATACGGCCAGGTCAATGAAATCAACCGTAAACCATCCGTTGTGCAAAGATGCTTTTGTTTTGATTTGTTGCCATTCTTCATCATTGGTCAGTAAATAATCCCGTAAACGCAGTAATATTTCAATTCGTTTTTGTAAATTCATGTTGTTATTATTAAATTGCACCTGGCTTCCATAAGGAGGTTTTAAAAATCAAAATTACGATAGATGGCTATAAAGATCACAGAAGAATGTATAAACTGCGGTGCATGCGAGCCCGAGTGTCCCAATAACGCTATTTACGAAGGTGGTGTTGAATGGGCAGCATCAGACGGAACAACGGTTAAAGGCATGTTCACCCTGATGGATGGAACACAGATCGATGCAGACCAGCGCAATGCGCCTGTTAGTATGGATATTTATTATATCACACCCAATAAATGTACCGAGTGCCAGGGTTTTCATGAAGAACCCCAGTGTGCTGCCGTTTGCCCGGTAGATTGTTGCGTGCCTGATGAAATGTATGTGGAAACAGTGGATGACCTGATCGCGAAAAAAGACAGGATGCATATTTGAGTCCACCTTCGCTGATTTATCTACCGGAGTTTTAACGTAGGCAGAAGCTACGGTGGATAAATCGGGAGTCAATAGTCAGGAGTTAGGAGTTGAGAAAAAACTTCACAATTCTAATGCACCTTCACTATTAACTATTAACCACTCACCAATTTTTTTTGATCCGCTTCACCGCGGGTATTACAGGCAGGTGATATTTCCTGCCCCGGGGCGAGGGTATTGTAACAATACTTTCGCCTTTTTTAATTGCCCTTATTTTATTAAATTGTTGTATGAATAAAAATATATTTTTTATTATCCCGTTGTTCATTTTTGGTTCCTGCAATCTATCAAACGAAAAAGAAACAAAAGCGGGTGCCATTGCCAAAATGGAAATGCTGAAGGCCGACAGGGAATTTTCAATGTTGTGCAAGGAAAAAGGGATGAAAACGGCCTTTATAGAATACCTCGACAGCAACGGGGTATTGCTGCGGCCCAAC
Source organism: uncultured Ferruginibacter sp. (assembly GCA_964491955.1). GTDB lineage: Bacteria > Bacteroidota > Bacteroidia > Chitinophagales > Chitinophagaceae > Ferruginibacter. The sequence goes on along the minus strand of CAZBIK010000137.1, from coordinate 7,047 downwards.
AGGCTGCCCATTGCCGGGGCCGATGCCATTGATTTTTTGATCCAGCAGAATGACAGCGATTATACCATGACCTGGGAACCCCGTAACGGCGCCATTGCAAGATCCGGGGAACTGGGCTATACATACGGTGTGTATGCCATCAGGCCGGTTAATAAAGACACCGTTATTTATGGCACCTATGTCAGCATCTGGAAAAAGGAAAAGGACGGTACCTGGAAATTTGTGCTCGACAGCGGGAATGAAGGCATCGGGGATATCAAAGATGAAGAATAAAGGAGCACCTGCCGGTGCTGCATCAATTCCTCAACAGTTTGTTATAATTAATCATCCATTGCCTTTATTTCGTTTCTTTGTAAAACAACCTGCATCAACCAAATGAAGAAAAAAATAGCATTGATCACCGGTGGCTATTCCGGGGAGGCTGTGATCTCCTATAAAAGCGCCGATGCCATTGAAAAGAACCTTGATACCGCCAAATGGGAATGTTATAAAATAGACATCAACCCGGCCGGCTGGTACTATATGGCAGCCGGCGGCGAAAAGATCCCTGTTGATAAAAATGATTTCAGCATTACCCTCAACGGTACAAAGGTCCTTTTTGATGCAGTGCTGGTAGGCCTTCACGGTACCCCCGGCGAAGACGGCAAACTGCAGGGTTATTTTGATATCCTGGGCATTCCGTACACCACCTGCGATACGGCCACTGCTGCGCTTACATTCAATAAAAGATATACCGTTGCCGTAGCGTCCTTTGCGGGCATGCACGTGGCCAGGTCGGTACATCTTTTTAAACATATCCCGGTAACGGCTAACGCTGTTTTGCAGGAATTGAAATTACCGGTGTTTGTAAAACCCAATAACGGCGGCAGCAGCATCGGCATGAGCAAGGTTAAAACTGCCGGAGAACTGCCGGCGGCCCTGGATAAAGCCTTTAAGGAAGATGACCAGGTACTGGTGGAAGAATTTATACAGGGACGCGAACTCACCATCGGTGTTTTCAAATCAAAAGGCATGGTGACCGCATTGCCCATCACCGAGATCATTTCCAAAAATGAATTCTTTGATTTTGAGGCCAAGTATGAAGGAGCCAGCGAGGAGATCACGCCGGCACAGGTGGATGAATCCATTGCAGAAAAGATCAGGGCCGAAGCCCGTAAAGCCTATGCCGTTTTCAACTGCAACGGCCTGGTGAGGATCGATTTTATTTACGATGAAAGATCCGGCAATCCCTTCTTGCTTGAAATAAATACAGTGCCCGGGCAAAGCGAGGCCAGCATCGTACCGCAGCAGGTAAGGGCCATGGGCTGGACCCTGCAGCAGTTTTATACCGAATTGCTGGAAGCATGTTTAGAAAACCGGTAAAGAGATCAATCATCATTTAATAAAACAGCGTGTTTAAATTCATCACAAACAAACCTTTTTGGGTAAACCTGCTGGCAGCCATCATACTGGCTGTACTGATCGTTTTCCTGTTCCTGAAAATGCTGGGCTGGCTGACCAAACACGGCGCCTATTTAAAAGTGCCTGCAGTTACCGGTTTAAAAACGGATGCAGCCATAAAGCTGCTCGAGAACCAGGGCTTTGAAGTGTATATCCAGGATTCTGTGTTTACCGATACAGCTGCCAGGGGCATCGTGTTAAAACAGTTGCCCGATCCCAATGCACTGGTAAAGATCAACCGGACCGTTTTTATTACCGTAAACCGTAACGTACCGCCCATGGTGGACATGCCCAAACTGGAAGGGCAGAACCTCGCCTTTGCCATCAAAATGCTGGAACGCAACCACCTGCAGCTGGGCGATACCAGCTACCGTGCCGATTTTATGATGGGGTCTGTACTGGAACAACAGTATAACGGTATACGCATAGCCGAAAAAACAAAGATACAGTGGGGCAGCCGCATCGACCTCGTGATCGGCGGCGGGCTCGACCAGAAGGAAATACCGGTTCCTTCACTGGTGGGCATGACCTTCGCCGAAGCAAAGGCTTACCTGCAGGAAAGCGGCATCGGCCTGGGCGCAACCATCGGGGATGGTGTAATAACGGATACGGCTATTGCCTATGTGATCCAGCAAAGGCCCGACCGGTTTGATGTGGATAAAAAGCTCACCTATATCCAGCAGGGCCAGCTGATGGACCTGTGGATCTCGCAGCAGATGAAAACAGCCATCGATTCTTTAAATGCCCAAAAATAATATGCCATGATAACGATCACTGCAGATGAATTAAAAACCCGCATGGATGCAGGCGAACACATTCATTTACTGGATGTGCGTGAACCCGGCGAACATGCCGAATTCAATATTGGCGGCACTTTGCTGCCCCTGGGCAATATCCAGATGATGCTGGTGGATGATATCGACGAATTAAAAAATGAGGAACTGGTTTGCTATTGCCGCAGCGGTAACCGTAGCATGCAGGCCTGCCTGATGCTGGAGACCTTTGGTTTTACCAATGTGAAGAACCTCACCGGGGG
>CAZBIK010000137.1:0-4471 GCA_964491955.1 uncultured Ferruginibacter sp. | reverse complement strand
CCTGCCTGATGCTGGAGACCTTTGGTTTTACCAATGTGAAGAACCTCACCGGGGGTATGCTGGGATGGCAGGAGAAGTTTGGGGGGTGAGTGGGAGTTTGTAATTAGTAATCGGGAATTAGGTATTAGGATTTTTTCTCAGGCGAGTCTCTGCCCGGATTTTTGTGTGATGGTCTGCAGGACCTGCCTGCCGGCAAAGGCAGGCTCGCCGTACTACGGGGATTTGTCGCTGAATAACAGTTTCGTCTATGAATGACTGCGAGTCCCTTTCAGGAGACTCGCCTGTGAAATTGGGTTTCTTGTATCCAGCATCCAGTACCTGGTATCCTGCATCTTGTATCCGGCATCCCGCATCCTTCATCACAACCTCAAATTCACCCCCACCATAAAATTAAACCCGGCCATGGGAAAGTAAAAATTTTCGGTAGCTGTTTCACCGCCATAGATATAACTGAAACTGTAACCATTGGGTTCGTATTTTTTATTGAAAACATTATTCAGTTGCAGCACCAGGTCGGTTCCTTTTACTATTTTATTTTCAATGGTATAGCTTAACCGGATATCCTGCAGGTAATATGGATTCAGGCTTCTTGACCTCTGTGCCGTATTGTCGAGGTACTGCCGGCCAACATATTTACTCACCAGGCTGATCTCTCCGTTTTTAACCGGTATGAAATTAATGCTGCCTCCTGCGATCACTGAAGGGGAGAAGGAGATGTCCGTTTTCGGGTAAAAATTCACCTGCTGCCCGCCATTGTCATAATCATCCAGGTATTCGGTAAAATTCATTATTTTATTTTCGCTGAAGCTGATGTTGGCTGCAGCATTCATCCATGGGGTGATCTTTATATTGCCCTGCAGTTCTATGCCGGCCCGGTAACTCCTGGCCATGTTAGTACGCGTATAGGCTCCCACGTCATTGATCTTGCCGGTGAGTACCAGCTGGTTTTTGTAATGCATGTAATACAGGTTGGCGCCAAAAGCATACCAGCCCCCCTTTTTTTCTGCACCCAGTTCAATATCGTGCAGGCGTTCGGCCGTGGGACGCTGCGTATTGCCGGCTTCAAAATCATCGCGGTTGGGTTCCTTACCGGCAAGCGCATACGAAATATAGGCCTGCCATTTTTTGTGCGTGTACGTGATGCCCAGTTTCGGGTTCACGAAAGTGAACTGTTCCTTTACATACAGGGAGGGATTGTACCGGAAACCATTGATCCGGTAATCAATATGCCTTACCTGCAGATCGGCAAAGCTTTGCCATTTGCGGCCCCATTGCTGTATCCATTTAACATACAGCGAACCGTCTTTTTTAAGCGCATCGGTATTGTACCAGCGGAAGCCGGCGGGTATGGCTGCGGGTACGGATGTCCATTTTAATGTACCGTAATGTTTCCCGTCGTATGCATTGTAACCTCCGCCAATGATCAGTTCTGTTTTATTTTTCCGGTACTGCAGCGAAAAAATGCTGCCGTAAAAATAATTATCGAGCCAGAGCCTCCTCACCAGGTCGGTTTCCGTGATCACCGTGCTGCCGTTAACATGATCGGGCAGGCCATAAGCCGAAAAGCTTTCGCCGGCTTTGTACTGTTCGTAATATCCCTTTCCACGGGTTAAGAAAACGGCCAGGTTGCCTTTCCAGTAAGGATTTAATTTGCGGTTGTAAAAAAGCTGGTAATGGGTTTGTGTGTAATTGTCTGTCTCATTATCGTATGGTTCGCCGGGCCTTTCGGTACCGCTGGGATTGTTGGTGCGGTGGGTCTTCAGTAAATTTTCTGCTACGCCGTTCCAGGCCTGGTAGGTTTTTTCCTTTCCCGAAAAAACATTCAGCCGCAGGGCGTTGTTTTCATTTACAAATGCGGTGCTTACATAAAAGGAACGCAGGTTGGATGTTGCACGGTCAATATACCCGTCGCTGCTGATGCGGCTCAGCCGGCCGTCAACCGTAATATGTTTGCCCAGTAATCCGCTGCCAAACTGCAGGTTGTTCTTAAAGCTGTTGAACGAACCAAAACTGTTGCTGGTTACCGCATAAAATTCCTTGTTCAGTTCATTGGTGGCAATATTGATGGTGCCTCCAAAAGCGCCGGCGCCATTGGATGAGGTACCCACGCCACGCTGAATCTGTATGCTGTTTGCCGAGGACGCAAAATCGGGCAGGTCAACAAAAAAAGTACCCTGGCTTTCTGCATCATTGTACGGGATGCCGTTGAGCGTAACATTGATCCTCGCTGCATCGGTACCCCGGATGCGGATGCCGGTATAGCCAATGCCATTGCCCGCATCGCTGCTCACCACCACCGATGGCGTCTGGTTCAGTAAAAAGGGAAGGTCCTGCCCCAGGTTATTTTTTTCAATGTCTTTTTTGCCCAGGTCGGTTTTGGCAAAGGGCGCTTTTTCACCGGCCCTCACGGCCAGCACTTCAACCGGCTGCAGGTAGGCGGTGTCATTGAATTTCTTTCCGGTTTGTGCAAATGAGGCTGCCGTTACGGCGCATAGCACTGTATATACAATTATTTTCTTCATCATTAAAAATTTGGGCTGAAAATCCGGGGGAGTGTGTACCGTTTCAAAACCGGGCCTTTTACGGGCCGGGTGGCTATTTTCTCCCTTCGCAGGCATTATCCTGTGCAGGTTATCGGGTATTATCTCAGCTTTTGCCTTGCGGCAGCGGCACCCCGGAAATTCAAACGGTTAAAAGAACTGTTGCACAGCAAAGGTAGGGTAGTTCCCGGATATTTTTTCAGATCCTGTAACAAAAAGGCATCCCGGATCGTAAAGGTTGTAAGTATAGCCATGAAACTCATTTTCCGGGCAGTCATAAATGACCGCAGGGAGGCCGGGTTTCATCTTTTTAAAACATTCAAAACAATAAGATGAAAAAATTAGTATTAACAATGGCCAGCTTTTTGTCGCTGTCCGTTTTTGCACAGCAAAACCAATTCAACGATGCCAATGCAACAGCCCGTGCGCTGACTGCAGGTTTTAACGCCATCCATGTTTCAAGCGGCATTGATCTTTACCTCAGCCAGGGCAATACCGAATCACTGGCGGTGAGTGCTTCCGATCCAAAATACCTCGACCGTTTAAAGACCGAAGTGGTGAACGGCACGCTGAAGATCTATTTCGACAACAAAGGAATGAGCTGGAAGACCGGTAAAAAAAGTTTAAAAGCATACGTATCCTTTAAAACCCTGGAAAAACTGCTGGCATCGGCCGGTTCAGATGTTCATGTAACAGGCACCATTGAAACCGGGAAACTCGACCTGGAGGTAAGCAGCGGTGCAGCATTCAAAGGTAACGTGCAGGCAAAAACGCTGCTGGCAGATGTGAGCAGCGGCGCGGAGATCACCATCACCGGCAGTGCTGAAAAACTGACCGTGAAAGCAAGCAGCGGCGCTGATTTTGAAGGCTATGGTTTTACAGCCGATTTCTGCGATGCCAAAGCCGGCAGCGGGGCATCGGTACACATAACCATCAGCAAGGAACTGAACGCAAAGGCCGGCAGCGGCGCCGATATCCGCTACAAAGGCACCGCCCTGATCCGTGACATCAGTACCAGTGGCGGCGGAGCAGTGAAAAGATCTTAAAATAATTTTATAAATCAACGATCATGAAAAAATTCATATTATACCTGCTGATGTTCATCTCAGCAAATACATTGTTTGCCCAGCCCGAGATCGTGGTTGACCCCAATGCAACCGCCAGGGCCCTGCCCGGGTCTTTCAATGCCATAAAGATATCCGGGGGCATCGACCTGTATCTTTCACAATCTGCCGAAGCAGCCATTGCCGTAAGTGCAGCGGAAGAACGTTTTAAGGATGGCATCAAAACCACGGTGGAGAACAACATGCTGCACATTTATTACGAGGGTGATAAAAAATGGAACTCGCAAAAGAAGAAACTGAAAGTGTATGTTTCATTCAGCAACCTGGAAAAGCTCCATGCTTCGGGCGCCTGCGACGTGCTGGTATCCGGCAGCATCGCGGTGCCTTCTCTGGTACTGCAGATGTCGGGTGCCTGCGATTTTAAAGGAAAGCTGGCTGTTGATCAATTATCACTCAACCTCAGCGGCGCATCCGATGTAATTGTTTCCGGTACGGCCAATACCGTAAAAATTGAAAGCAGCGGCGCCAGTGATGTAAAGGGTTACGAACTGGTAACCGAATACTGTACTGCCCGTGCATCCGGCGCATCCGATATCAACATCACCGTAAACCGCGAACTGAATTCAAACGCCAGCGGCGCCAGTAATATCCATTTCAAAGGAACCGGTCTCATCAAGGATATCCAGAACAGCGGGTCGAGTAAGGTTGCGAGGAAGGGGAGGTGAAGGAAGTTTAAAGTTTAAGGTTTAAAGTTTAAAGTTTAAAGTTTAAAACCTTAAACCTTGACCTTAAACCTTAGACCTTAAACCTTAAACCTTAAACCTTAGACCTTAAACCTTAGACCTTAAACCTTAAATCCTCCCCCTC
>CAZBIK010000136.1:0-9274 GCA_964491955.1 uncultured Ferruginibacter sp. | reverse complement strand
CCTTAAACAGGTGAATACTTCAACCTGCGAGGTGGTCTTTGACCTTTCCTGGACACAGGATGTTAATACGGGCAATAAGTTTGCTTACCTGCATATGTGGAACCAGAACGGGTATCATACCCCTCCCGAAAACTGGACAGGCATGTATGAAGGCAACCAGGATTACCCGCATGCGGCCGACCTGGTGAATGCATTGGCCACCATTGTTATTGAAAAAAACGGTTCAGCCCTTCCTGAGATCGGGTTGGTATATTATCCAGATCCGACTTATATTTTACCGCAGTTAACCGGATTAACCATTTCAAAAGTGCACCTGACCAGTGCCATTGAAAGGATGACCGTTCAGAATATCAGGTTGATCCTGCCATCTTGTTCCGGTGCACAAACAATAAAGTTTGATATTTGGGCAAGCCAGGCAGAAAATGGAAGTATTGTACACTGTGCAACCCAGGGTGCCAGCATTATCATTAATGAAGTGAAACCGGCAGGCTTGATAAGATGTATTGTACCCAGGGAATTCCAGGTGATCATCCAAAACAGCGGCCCCGCCATTGACAATGTATATTATGATGTGCACATCGATTACCCACCCATTGGCATTTTAAACCCGACCGATACGGTGGTTTTTGAAAGCGGGCCAATAACCCTCCCTGCCAATGGTTACTTCTTCAGCCCGTTCACCGGTTACCTGCCTTACAGTGAAAGGGATCCTACAACCAGTCTGCCCCTATTGATTGAGGTTACCCTGCCGGCCAGGCCAAATACCACAACAGCACTGCTTGAAAACGGCTGTGGTACCCTGCCTGTAAGCTTCAGTTCATTTATAGTAAAACAACAGCAGGAATATATTCAGCTTAACTGGCAAACGGCTACTGAACAAAACAACAGGGGATTTGAAGTGCAGCGTAAATTACAAGCAGGAGATTTTAAGACGATCGCTTTTGTTCCTTCAAAGGCCATGGACGGTAACAGCAATGTGCTGTTGAATTACAGTTATGCAGACCGGGAACCGCTGATCTCCGAACAGGTATTTTACCGGATCAAACAAATAAACCTGGATGGATTTAGTATGTACAGTGAAGTGAGGTTTATCAGGAACAATACCGGGAATTTCGACATGTTGCTGTATCCAAACCCAGGCAGGGGTATGACCAACCTGGTCTTACCTGCCGGAACAGGGGCTGCCAACATCCTGCTCTATGATATGAGTGGCCGCGAGATCAAAAGGTGGGCTGTTGTTGCTGACCAGCAAATTCAGCTCAGCAATTTAAACCCGGGGAATTACGTGGTTCGGGTTTTTATTAAGGACAATGGAATTGTTTTAACTAGGAAACTGGTGATCTATTGATGAATGGATATTGTAAAAGCTGATCGGGCAGATCAGGAAATGGGTGGGTAAAGGATAAAATGATCTTTTACCTGCCCTTTTTTTGCGGAAAATATCCATGCAATACCACGTATGTAATAAAGCTGCTGTTTAAAGGGGTTATAATTTTAATTCAGTATATTGTTTTTCATTCTTCATCATTACATGCAAAAACAAAAAACAATATACATGCAAATTTTACAAAAACTGGCGGCATCATTTTTAATAATCTCCTGCTTTATTTTTACGGCAGGTGCACAAACACTGGAATCACAGGTAGACAGGATGCTTTCTGACCAATACAAGGCTGATGGTCCCGGTGCTGCAGCCCTGATCGCCAAAAACGGCAAGGTGATCTATCGCAAGGCATTTGGCAAAGCCAACCTGGAACTGGATGTGGCCATGAAACCCGATAATGTTTTTGAACTGGGTTCCATTACCAAACAATTCACGGCAGTGGCTATCCTGATGCTTATGGAACAGGGTAAACTGGGCCTGGAAGATGACATCACTAAATACATTCCGGATTATCCCACAAAAGGGAAGACGATCAATATTCATCACCTGTTGAACCATAGTTCCGGGATTAAGAGTTATACTGATATGGAAAGTTTCATGAAACTGGCCCGTACTGATATGACCCCTTTGGAACTGATCGGTGTTTTTAAAAATGAACCGATGGATTTTGATCCCGGAACGGATTGGCGCTATAATAATTCCGGGTATATCTTACTGGGATATATCATTGAAAAAGTATCCGGAAAAAGCTATGCGGATTTTATAGATCAGCATATTTTCAAAAAACTGGGAATGGGTCATTCCTTTTACGGTAGTAAATCGGCTTTAATTCCCCACAGGGCATCCGGTTACCAGCCCGCTGAAAAGGGATTTAACAATGCCGATTACCTGAGTATGACACTGCCTTATGCAGCAGGTTCTTTAATGTCAAATGTAGATGATATGCTGCTCTGGAGTGAAGCGATACACAACAATACACTGATCACAAAGGAAAGCAGGCAAAAAGCATTTACCAATCATCCCCTCAGCAATGGCAAACTTTCCTATTACGGTTATGGCTGGCAGCCCGACGAGATCAATGGCACCCCCTGCATTGAACACGGCGGTGGAATTTTTGGATATACCACCATGGGCATTTATTTGCCCGGTGAAAATGTGTATGTGATCATTCTGACCAACCGGACCGGTATTTCACCCGGTGATGTGGCCGTTAAAATAGCTGCTCATGCTATCGGTAAGCCTTATGTGGAAAAGGCAACGGTAACATTAACTGAAGCCGCATTAAAAAAATGGACAGGAACCTATGAATTTGACAAGGGCGTACTCCGTTTTGTAACCTATGAAAACGGGAACCTGTACAGCCAGCGGGAGGGGAGCACCAAACTTAAACTGCTGCCTACCGGGCCTGCTTCCTTTACTTTTGAAGGAGCTACCACGCAGTATGAATTTTCGGAAGAGAAGGGCAAGAAAACTGTGCTGATGAAAATGCGCATACAACATACCAAAGGCGTTGAATCGGATAAAAAACCGACCCCTGAAAAAAAACCGGTTGAGCTGGATGCCGCTGCTTTACAGCAATACGTGGGCAGTTATGAACTGCAGCCCGGTTTTATCATTGAAATAACAACGGCCGGCAACCAGATCTTTGCACAGGCCACCGGGCAACCCAAATTTGAAATTTTTGCCGAAAAGCCAGGTACATTCTTTTTAAAAGTGGTAAAGGCAAGTATTGATTTTAATAAAGATGCGGGTGGCAAAGTGATCAGCCTTACCCTGCACCAGGGCGGGAATGATATGGAAGGGAAAAAAATAAAATAACTTACATGTTAAGTTTCACATGTGAATCATGAAAGAATTTCCAGGGAAGGCAGGCTTTTAAAGCTTGCCTTCCCTTTGTTCCCATGTTGATGAAAAAACAATTTGTACATTCGGGTAAATCAATTGGCCTTGCATGAAACCCCAGTCAAAACTGATCGCCATTAAGATCATTCATACATTGGTATGGTTGTTTTTTAACGGGGTGATCTTTTACATGCTGTATGCCGTGCTGGTGAATAAAATTGACAGCTGGCTCTGGATAGGGTATGGTTTATTTGTACTGGAAGGGATCACGTTGCTGGTTTTTAAATTCTTTTGCCCGTTAACGGTGATGGCCCGAAAATATTCAAGTTCAACCAAAGCGAATTTTGACATTTACCTGCCGCACTGGCTGGCAAAATACAATAAACAGGTATATACATCAATCCTGGGTATCATCATCATCATCCATATTTACCAGGTGTTAAGGTAATCTGTTACAGCTATTGTCAAGGGAACTGCCTTCAAAATAAAAAGGCAGTCTAAAAAACAGGCATAAATAAAATGCCGGGAAGTTGCTAAGACGGAAACCATTGACGAACAATGATCATTTTTTTTCCTTCTTACCGACTTCCCGGCAAACATTGATTTTTGAGACAACCTCTTTGAAAAACCGGTAACGCTTTGCTGTAATTATTTTAAACTGTCCGGTGAGTAGTTCGAATTGGGGTCTGCCAGTTTTTTATCCAGCATTTTGGTACTGTCTGCGATCTCCAGCGCCCTTTTTTGGGCTTCTGTTGCATCGTTGATCTCTGTTGCTGTACTGTCGATGGCGGCTGGTGTTTCTGTAGTTTTACTTTCGTTACACGCAGCTGTAAATACAGTAACAAATAAGGCGGCGGTTAATAATTTTTTCATTGAATGTTGTTTTATGTTAAAGATTGCAAATTTAACGATTAATAAAGGAAGTCCGGGTTTTATTAAATAATTACCAATGTGACAGCCAGGCATCCCGGTTATTAAAAAATTAAGAACCCCGGTTTAAAACCGGGGTTCTCATTATATGCATGGGCTGTTAAGCCTTGCAATTTGGCATTGGTACACAATTCGCCGGCTTACAATCCGCCGGTTTACAACATTGCTGTGTTGTACACTGCTTGTTTTTCTTTGCCTTTTTTGATTTTTTATTGTTGGCATATGCGCCTGTTGCGAGTGAACATACGATTTTCAGCATCAGTATTTTTTTCATAATGTTATTTGTTGATTATTAATAAATGTGTGAAACAGTATTTTACAGTAAGCCATTGGGCGGTTTCCACACAGAAGAGGTATAAAAAGATATGCAGCCTGTATTCATTAAAGCATAATCTTTAGCGGATCGAAATGGATGCGCCGGCCATTCATACAGCGATTGGAAAATAAATGTGTAACATACCGGGCAGGTCCTGCAGTCGGGATTGTTCTCACAGTTTTTGGAATCATCCTCTTTATTGCCGGTATCCTGCTTTTTTTCGGGGTTACACGAAGGCTTTGCATTTTTTTTACTGCAGGCTTCTTCCGGTTCCGGTTTTGAGCAGGAACTTTGTTTGGAGGCTGCGACCGTACATTTTTCTACCAGGGCCGGCACAAAACTGGCGGTTTCAAACAAAAAAACAGCAAACGGAAAAAATAATATGAATGCCTTAGTACGCATATTGATATTTAAAAATAAATAAATAAGCATTAAAATACAATACAGCTCATTGTTTTTTGATGAACGGTTGGTAAGATTTTGCTTCAGACAGGTATTTGTGATCAGAATATGTTACCCCGATCATTTCCAGGTTACCACCATTCATCCGCCTTTATCCTCAATTCCCTACAATCCGTTTGTTTATTTTGGTTAAGCATCGCAATTTTGGACTATGAAAAAACGAATTGCTTTGAAAGGGTTATCACTCACAGCTTTATTGTTCCGATTGATACCGGCCATCCTGTCCCTGTTTTTAATGATGCCGGTACAGGCACAAAAAAATATACTGTATTATAAAGATGCACCGCCGGCATTTGCCAAGTCCAGGATCTCCCGGCAGCAGCTGGCATCCGATATGCAGTTCTGGCAAACTGTAATGGAAGAAAGCCATGTTAATCCCTATCATGCCATCAGCCGGGATTCTATGCTGAAATTACAGCAGAAGCTGTTGCAGTCATTGCCCGACAGTGTTACCCATTTCCAGGCAAGTTTTGCCATCAGCACATTGATCGGGGCCCTCAACGAAGGCCACCTTGGATTTGCCAGCGACCCCGCCAGTGAGACCTTATTCGCCAATGATTGTATCCGGTTCCCATACCTGCTGTATGATATTGAAGATGGCGGCCTTACTGTTCAGCGCGATCTCAGCAGCAGCAGCAAACTGCCGGCCTTCAGCCGCATTATAGCAGTGAACGGGCACCCTGTTCAGCAACTGTATGCAAAGTATTCAGCTTTTTACGGTGGACTGGAACCCTGGAAAAGGCTGATGGTAAAGAACGGCTTCCGCAAATTGCTGTATATGGATGGCATCACCAGCCCGTTTGTTATAAAAGCCATTGTGAACAGGGATACGATACAGTTTACAACGGAAGGCTATACCCGCAGCCAGGCCGACAGCATTACCCGTGTGATCTCATCTGAAATGCCCGTTTTTAAACCATTCTCTTTGCGGTTCCTGGAGAATAACATCGCTTATATTGAATTCAATACCATGAATGGTTCCCTGCGGGATTCATTTACTGTTTTCCTGCGTAATGCGTTTACTGAAATACAAAACCGCAATCCCAAAGGCCTGGTCATAGACCTCCGGCGGAACGGCGGCGGCGACAGCGGGCTGGGTGATCTCCTGGTCAGCTATATTTCGGATAAGCCTTACCGGAATGTGAGTGGCATGAAGTTGCGGATCAGCAAACATTCAAAAGCATATGCCGAAATGCGGGGAGCGGATGACCCGTTTAAAACCTGGAAGAACGGAAGTTTGTATGAATACGAAGTGAAAAAATTAACGGAGCCTTCTGCTAACAAGCTGCGGTACAACGGGAAGGTTGCCGTGCTGATCGGCAACGCCACGTTCAGCAGCGCCAATATGCTTACCAATGCCATTAAGGATTACCGGCTTGCCACGCTGATCGGTGAATCTACAGCCGAGCCGGGCAATGATTTTGGCGAGATCTTTTCATTTATGCTGCCCGAAACCCGTATTGTTGCCACCACAGCCATTAAAATGTTCATGCGGGCCAATGGTGATGTGAATGATTTTACAGGCATCAGCCCGGATATACCGGTTAAAAATACCCTGGAAGATATCCGGCTTAAAAGGGACAGGGTCATTGAAAAAGCGGTCCAGTGGATCGTTCAGTAAGTTTATTTAGCTGCGGGTTTTATATGAACGGAAAGCAGGTACACGGTTTTCAGTATACATTTATACTGTATTTACAAGTGTACATCAATTCCTTTTTTATGAAAAAGTATAAAGCCATCAAAACAGCCATCCCGGTTTTAGTATTATTCTCCGTTTTTATGCAGGGTACCCTGCAGGCGCAAATGATGCGTTTGCCTGAAAGTAATGTCAATTACAAATGCCAGGCTGCCCGGAAACTGGGCGCTACGGATATTGCCGTTACCTGGAATGCACCGGGCGTAAAAGGCCGTGAAGGAAAGATCTGGGGCACTGATGTTGCGCCATATGGTTTCACGGTGCTTGGATTTGGTTCGTCGGTACCATCACCCTGGCGGGCAGGTGCAGATGAAAGCACAACGATCTCCTTTTCAACCGATGTGACCATTAATGGAAAGCCGCTGCCGGCCGGGAAGTATGGCTTTTTTATTGCCATTTACCCAGATTCATGCACCCTCATCTTCAACCGCAACCATGCCGGCTGGGGAAGTTATTTTTATAAAAGCGACTTGGATGTGTTGCGGGTAACCGCTTACCAGCAGAAAAATGCGGCTGCCCTTGCTGAGCGGCTGGCCTATAATTTTTCCAATCAAACCGAACAATCGGTGGACCTGGTCCTGGAGTGGGAGGGATGGCGAATACCCTTTACCGTTGGCGTGGACCTGGTGAAGACCACGCTTGACCACATCCGTACACAAATGAGCGGGGCAGCCGGGTTCGACCCGCCAAGCCTTGAATCGGCAGCAGCCTGGTGCCTGCGCAGCCAGGTAAATACCGAAGAGGCCCTGGCCTGGATCAACTCGGCCACGGACCCCAACCTGGGAGGCGTAAAGACGTTCAGTGTACTTTCCATCAAAGCAGGGTTGCTGAATAAACTGAACAGGAAAGCGGAAGCCGATGCGATCATGAAAGCTGCCATGGATAATGCAACCGTTAATGAACTGCACAATTATGGCCGGAGGCTGTTAACCGAAAAAAAGGTGAACGAAGCCATGGAGGTTTTTGAACTGAATCATAAAAAGAACAATGGTGCCTGGCCAACAAATGCAGGCCTGATGCGTGGATATTCGGCAAAGGGCGATCTGAAAAAAGCGTTGGAATATGCCAATAAGGCGGTGGAACAGGCGCCAAGCCCGGAACTTAAAAAAATACTGCAACAGGCTGCTGAAACCCTTTCGAAAGGAAAGGCCCTGTAATGCCTGTTGAAGCCCGGATCATTTTTAAAACGTTTTACTCCAGTATCACTTTTTTAAAATAAAAAACGTCGGGGTCAACCTGCAATGCTGTTTTACTCGTTACCGTTATACCTTTTTTATCAACGACCAGCCGTTGCATACCCGCATCGGTAACAATATTTACCGGCAATGGCATATCCAGGTTGAGTATCCTGACCAGGTATTTATCCTCGCCGGTTTGTTTAATGTGTATTTCAAGTTTGTCAGTCGTGTATAAAAAAAGATGGAACAGGGGCTGCAGGCTTTTACCATAAGCGCCGCTGAACAGCTTTTCCACATCAGCAGTTACTACCGTATTATCATAGGTGTATTTCGGGTCGGTGGCTAATTTTTTTAACGTAGGAAAAAATATCTCATCACCCATGACATACCGTAAGGTATGCATGAAAAAAGCACCCTTGCCGTAAATGTCACCGTAATAAGCGCTGTCCGAATCCACTTCCTCGCCCCGTACAACCGGCAGTTTGTTTTGAATGTTCCTGGCCGTTTGCTGCATTCTTTTTAAATAAGCCGCTTCGCCGGCCAGTTCACGGGTGGCCATGGCATCGCCGAATACACAGATGCCTTCCTGGATCCACATGTGCGCCCAGTCGCGGTTGGTAACTTTATTGGCCCACCATTCATGGCCATATTCGTGGTGCAGCAGCCAGTCAAAATCCTTTCCTGCAAGCTGCTGGAATTTATATTTATTGCCATAGGCAATATTGGTCTGGTGTTCCATGCCGAGGTGCGGTGTTTCGGAAGCGGCTATACGCTCTTTCACCCAGGGGTATTCGCCGAAATATTTCTCCAGTATGCGGCTCGACTGTTCAAAAAGGTCGAGTATCTTTTCACCCATGGCCAGGTTTTCTTCCAGCACATAATATTCCATGGGCACTTTATTTCCGTCAATTGTAGTGTACATGCGCTTTACCACTTTGTAATTGCCCACATTAAAAAGTATGCAATAGTTGCTGATGGTGTAGTTGGTTTTCCAGTGCCAGGTGGTTTTATTTTTCCTGGTACTTGTTTTTTGCACCAGTCCCGGACCGGCAACCACCAGTCCTTTGGGAACCGTAATGATCATGTCTGCGCCTTCATTGGGTTCATCGCTGGGGTGGTCCTTGCAGGGGAAATAAATTTTTGCGCCTTCGCCCTGGCAGCTGATGGCGATCCAGGGATTGCCTTTGGCATCTTTCTCCCATTGAAAACCGCCCACCCAGGGAGCCCTTTCCGCTATCCCCGGCGTTCCGCCGTAAGCGATCTTCACCTTCACTTTACCCGCCGGTAATGGCTGAGCCATATCGATCTTTACCAGATCATCAACGGAATGTACGAACTGGTTTTTTTTCCCGTTTACCCATACCTGTTTGATGGTAAGTCCGTGCCAGAGGTCAAATAATAGAACGGTGGCCGGCTGCAACAGGTTGAGGTCAATTTCGGTGTAGCCATCGATCGTTTTTTGACCG
>CAZBIK010000135.1:0-9331 GCA_964491955.1 uncultured Ferruginibacter sp. | reverse complement strand
TTCAGTATGGTGCTATTGTTTTTTATTGTTTTGAATTTTGATCTTTGTGAAGCAACCAGTGGTTTCCGTATTTATCAGTCACGTCTCCAAACAATGCTCCCGAAAAAGTGAATTCCAGGGCATGGTCTTTTCTTCCGCAAGCAGCAAGTTTATCATAATAGGTCCTGATCTCATCTTCAGTACTGCAATGGATGGCCAGTGATACAGCATTTCCTGTTTGCAACCCCTGCTCTCCTACCATATCTGTTGCCATCAATACCAGGTTTCCATTTGTAAGCGTGGCGTGTAAAATACATTCCTGCATTGGTGCGGGCAATTGATCAGCCAGGGGCGATTCGCCAATGGTTTGAACCACCAGCTCGCCCCCCAGGCAATCTTTATAAAAATCCATGGCATCACGGCAGTTGCCGTTAAAAGTCAAATAGCTGTTGATGGTTGTCATTTTTCTGCAAGTTGTTTTACCAGGTTCAGCGCTTTTGGAAATGTGTCTGTAAAATACTGTTGAAAATCTTCAGTTGTATTCAGTTCCACCCGTAATCCCGTGTTCCCGCCATTTTCTGTTAAAAAATAACTTTCAAAGGCTTCTCCCCAGTCGGCAGGGACTTCTACACCATCCTTCACTTCGCCCAGGTGTTTGAAAACCATCTCCCTGTTCTCAACTTTCCGGTAAATGACAGAATACATGCCATCTCCCTTTGGGGTCAGGAATTGTATTTTACTTCCCTCCTGCCAGTCGCTTTTTGCATGGGAACCTTCCATGAATACGGATGTCCATTGCCGGTAGCTTTGGTCATCCCACAATATTTGCCACACTTTTTTTGCAGGGGCATTGATCTCAGCAGAAAAATTTAATGTTGTCATAAGTTTGTATTTAAAAGATCCTGTCAAAACGATTCTGTGTATTTCTTAAAATTATCCAGGATCGCCTGCCAGCCAAATCGCTGCAGTTCAACTGAATTTTCGTTCTCAGCTTCAAAGGTTTCCGTTACGGTTGTTTCAGTGCCATTGCCGGTAAAAATAATTTTTACTTTCCGGTGATCATCAAGCGTATACGCGATCTGTTCATTTGCTTTTACCTCATCATACACACCGCTAAAATCAAAACCCATGCTGCCATCCCTGGCCTCCATCCTCCAGAGAAACTTTCCGCCCTCGCGCAGATCATTTTCTGCCCTTGGTGTATGCCAGTCGTCAGATGCATTGTTCCACCAGGTGATATGTTCCGGCTTAGTCCAGCATTCCCAGACCTTTGTAACAGGGGCTTGTACAATGGTTTCTACAGTGATGGTTGTTTTTTCAGCCGTATCCATTTTTTATTTTTTAAGATGAAAGAATAGTTTTTTGATTTACCGTTACAAAGATGCAACTGAAAACCCGAATTTAAAATGTGTAAAAACGACAATGTAAGGGGTTGATTGCGACAGAAAATGGTTATACCTTGGCCTCATGAAAAATATATCCATTTTGGTTCCGGAAACGGCTGTTATAGAATCTGTAGCTGATCCGCATTATATGTTCAAGGCGGTTAATCTTTTTTTACAGGCATCGGGTAAAGCCCCGCTTTTTAATGTACAACTGGTTGCCGTTGATAAAGAAGTAAAACTGGAGAACAGTTTATTTACGGTTCATATTGATAAGCAATTGCAGGAAGTAACCAAAACTGACCTCGTATTTATCCCGGCACTGAGCGGTGATATGAAAACGGCGCTGGAACTGAATAAACCGCTGCTTCCCTGGATCAGGGCTCAATATTACAACGGTGCCGAGCTGGCATCTTTATGTATCGGCGCTTTCTTACTGGCTTCCACCGGCTTATTGAACGGGAAGAAATGTTCAACTCACTGGAACTCGGCAAACGAATTCAGGTCTATGTTCCCTGAAGTGGAATTGGTTGACGGCAGCATCATTTCCGAAGCAAACGGTATTTACAGCAGCGGTGGTGCAAACTCATACTGGAACCTGCTTTTATACCTTGTTGAAAAATATACCGACCGGGATACGGCCATATTGGCTTCCAAATATTTCGCCGTTGATATTGACCGGGAAAGCCAATCAGCTTTTATGCTTTTCCAGGGACAAAAAGCCCATGAGGACATGGAAATTTTACAGGCACAGGAATTTATTGAAGGTCATTTTGCGGATAAAATTTCGGTGGACAACCTTGCCGGAAGATATGCCATTGGCAGAAGAAGTTTTGAACGCCGGTTTAAAAAAGCCACCGGAAATACGGTAGTTGAATATATCCAGCGGGTTAAGATCGAAGCAGCAAAGAGAAGTTTTGAAAGCAGCCGGAAAAATATACATGAAGTGATGTTTGATGTGGGTTACACCGACACCAAAGCTTTCCGTACCGTATTTAAGAAGATCACCGGGATCACACCGGTGGAATACAGGAATAAGTATAATAAGCAAACTGCACAATCATGAAAAAATAAATACTCCGTATATAAACCGGAGAAATTTAAAGCATGCTTTTAATCCCTGGTCTTTGTTAAAGCTGTTTCTAAAAATTTCATCCAGTTCTGCCCATCCCTGCTGAATTCACCGATCTCGAACCACTTGTTTGCTGTTTTAAAATCTACGGTGAATCTGATTTTACTTCCATTGGGTATATCTATGTTCCACCTGATCAGTTTTTCTTCTAGGAACTCGATCACCGTTTCTGTAACCCCGTCTTTTGTGTGCGCCCTCATGGAAATTGAATTTGTTTTGGCATCATGGTATATGATCCCAAATGCATCGTGAACTGTTATCGATTCTTTGGTAACCGAATCGGTTTTAACGCCTAACCCTTCAACAATAAAAATACCGCAGTCCAGCCTGCATGTAACTTTCTCAAACGCATTGGTATATTCTCTTTTACCGGTTTGTGTCATCCTCCAGGCCGTTCCTTCCCATTCTCCCAATAAAAAACTGAGCTTGTTTAATGAATTTTTTTTATCGGCGGCTTTGTCTTGTTGTGCATATAATGAGCCGGTTGCAAAAAACAGGATTGCCAATAAAGAAATGATTATTTTTTTCATGATCTGTTTTTAGTATTGTTAAATACATCCAAATACACGTGGTTATCATTTTTTTGAAAGAAACAATATTTTTTTCAAAATACATAGCTCAAAAAAAAACCGCAGATATTTCAACTGCGGTTCTACTGACATTATTTTAATGCATTATTTTGCATTCCAGGCATTATTCGAAAAATCAACATCCGGGAAAACCTTTGCTGCATCAAGTTCTACAGTTTTTAACTCTTCAGTGGTTGGCAGTTTCACTTTCCAGGTATTGGTATTGTTCCATACTTCAACCGGTAGTTTTAAAGTTCCTTTTACGCCGCTTTTTGTTTCGTAACTGATATGTACAGGCAGGGCCATTTGCTCCAGGTTTACAATGGTAACGATGGCGCCCTGTGATGCTTTATTATTTTCATATTTCACTTCAACAATGGCCTGGTTGAACAGGTAATTTTCAACAAACCAGCTTTTCCAGAACCAGGCCAGGTTTTCACCGGAAGCATTGTCCATGGTACGGAAAAAATCCCAGGGTGTTGGGTGTTTGTATGCCCAGCGTTTGATATATTCCCTGAAGGCATAGTCAAAGCGGTCAGGGCCCAGGATCTCATTGCGCAATAATTCCAGGCCATACCCGGGTTTGCGGTATAAGGCTGTTCCGATATTCGCTTCCCGCAGGGCATCGGGTGTTTTAAAAATGGATTCACTGTTTTCGCCAAACATATAACCTGCAGTAAATTCCATATTGGCGGGTGCACTGTTAAATTCCCCTTTATTAAAATCATCATCTGCCAGTGAATTGATGAAGGTATTAAAGCCTTCGTCCATCCACCCATACTTGCGTTCATTGCTGCCAACAACCATCGGGAACCAGGTATGGCCAAACTCATGGTCGGTAACTCCAAACAGGTCGCCTTCCGTAGCGTTGAAACCGCAAAAAACGATCCCGGGGTACTCCATGCCGCCAATATTGCTGGCCACATTAACTGCTGCGGGGTAAGGATATTCCAGCCATCGCCTGCTGTAGTTTTCTATGCTTGCTTTTGTATATTCGGTAGATCTCCCCCAGCCTTTTCTGCCATCGCTTTCAACCGGGTACACACTCATGGCCAGCGCTGTTTTACCTGAGGGCAAATTTATCCTGGCTGCATCCCATATAAAACTTTTACTGCTTGCCCAGGCCACATCCCGTGCATTTTTAATTTGATAATGCCAGCTAAGCGTAGACGTATTTGGCCTGGATGCAGGATCCTTTACTTCTGAAGCGTTACGGATCATTACGGTGTTGTCGCTTTTCCTGGCCTCCTGCATGCGGTTGAACTGTGTGGCAGTCAACACTTCTGATTCATTGAGCAATTCCCCGCTGCATACCACAATATGATTGGCCGGGGCAGTGATGGTTATATCAAAATCGCCGTATTCGCAATAAAATTCGCTGGGGCCCAGGTAAGGCAGGGTGTTCCAGCCATCCACATCATCAAATACACACATGCGCGGGTACCATTGGGCCACGGCAAAGATATTCCCGTTCCTTGTTTTTAAAATACCGCAACGGTCTGCGCCATACTCCGGTAATTCAAAACTATAGTCAATTTTTATGGTGACCACATCACCACCGGGTTTTACGGCATTGCGTAAACGTATCTGCATCCGCGTATCGGTGATGATATAATCTGCATCCGCATTTTCGTTACCCGTTTTTACGGTACTTATTTTGAATCCGCCGTTGAAATTACTTTTGGTATCACCATAACGGCTGCGCCCGTTCAGGGGCATACGGGCCTGTCCCCTGCTTTCTTTGTTGAACAAATTCTGGTCCAGCATCAGCCACAAAAATGGCAAAGCATGCGGACTGTTGTTTTTATAGGTAATGGTAACCGTTCCGGATATCCTGTTGGCAACATCATCCAGTGTTGCCCGGATCAGGTAATCGGCCCTGTTTTGCCAGTAGCCTGTATTGGGTTCGCCTGTTGCAGACCTGGTGAATGAATTGCCGGTTGGATAAAAATTAGGGGCAAATAAAGCATTGGGATCGTACTTTGATTCATAGCTGGTTTCAACCTGGGCGCTCGCTGTAATTGTTGTAAAGATCAACAGCAGCAGGCAGCATGCATTTTTAACCATAACCTGATTTTTTATTTCGAAGTTACATCAAAATGAGCTGTATAAAATGCAGGACATTGAAGGGATTGTTTTACAAGAGGTCTTTTAGCATGGCTTTTCCATTCTGCTTAATAGCCGGGTCATCCTCTGTCTGGATGGGAAGGGTTAACATCAGCTGCAGGCATGCAATGGCTTTGGCTTTATTGTTATTATCCTTATACGCCTTTGCCATCTCAAAGTAGTTTAAAATAAATTCGGGCCTTAGTGCACGTGCTTTTTCAAATGCATGTATGGATTGTTTTAATGTTGCAGGAGGTAAACCGCCATACAACAGTTTTACCAACGATCTTTCAACTGCATTTAAATTACTGATCTCGTATTGCCAGCGGCCCAGCACATGCCAGGCTTTAAAATTACCCGGGTCATTGGCAATGGCGGCATCCACATATTTTTTTACTTCCTTGGCATTGATAATTTTTTCCCTGCCACTCTTGCTCAAGGATGAACGGCCCAGCGCAATGGCCATCACGCAATTGGCTTCGGAGTTGTTGGGGTTGATCTTTAAGGCAGTTTCAGCATATATTTTTGCTGCCAGGTAATATTCGTCACGCAGTTTGGTGTTTGTAATTTCACGCTGGCCGATGCGGCTGCACAATTCGCTGCATTTGTTCAGGGCATAAATATTGGCAGCATTCAGTTTTAAGACTTCCTTGAATTTCCGGAAAGCAGCCTTTTCATCCGGTACCGATTCCAGCCGGTCGGCTTCCCGGATCAGTGCATTGATATCCTGGGCAAAGGAAACAGTGCCGGATATAAAATAAATGAGTACGGTGAGTAAAAATCTCAATTTAAAATACTGTTTTATAAATAACGCTAACGGATCCTTCCATATTCTTTATGGGCGGATCTTTTTTCTCAATTGAAACTGAAATGGATGTACACCGGTTATCAAAATGATAAATGGCCAGGGCCATCTCCTGTGCCAGTGTTTCCAGCAGATCAGCGGGTACTGCCATTCTTTGTTTTATGATCCCGTAAACCTTTTCGTAATTAATGGTTTGTTCCAGTGTGTCTACAGGGTCCTTTGGTTCAAACGATATTACGACATTCACTACATAATGATTTCCCAAAATTTTCTCTTCGGCATATACGCCATGGTAAGCATAGAAAGATAAATTATGGAGATTGATCGTAAACATTAATACGTAATGGATAATTTAATAAATGATAATTGATAATGTCTTCCCGGTAAAGGTGCTTTATAATTGGTGATTTGCATTGGATTTAAAAAATTATCCATTAAACAATTATCAATTATCCATTAAATAATTATCAATTATCCATTATCCAATTATCAATTAATGAAGCCCTTTCTCCCCCAAATAACGTTCTGCATCCAACGCCGCCATACAACCTGTGCCGGCTGCGGTTACCGCCTGCCTGTACACTTTATCCTGCACATCGCCCGAAGCAAACACGCCTTCCACATTTGTTTTGGTGGTACCTGGAATGGTTTTTATATACCCGGCATCATCCATATCGAGCCAGCCTTTAAAAATGGCTGAATTGGGTTCGTGGCCAATGGCAACAAAAAATGCGCTTACCGGTATCTCCTGTTTTTCCCCCGTTTGCCTGTTTTTAATACGGAGGGCCTCCACTTTTTTATCACCGATCACTTCATCCGTTTCACTGTTCCAGTAAATTTTAATGTTGGGTGTATTGATCACCCGGTCGGCCATGATCTTACTGGCACGCATTTCGTCCCTGCGAACGATCATGTGTACCTGCGCACATATTTTAGACAAATAAAGTGCTTCTTCCGCTGCAGTATCACCGGCGCCAACGATCGCCACCTCTTTACCCTTAAAGAAAAACCCATCACAAACGGCACAGGCACTGACACCGTAACCGTTCAGGCGTTGTTCACTGGGCAGGCCAAGCCATTTTGCAGATGCACCTGTGGAAATGATCAATGCATCGGTCTCGATCCATTTTTCTTCATCAATTTCTACTTTTAACGGCCTGGCTGAAAAGTCAACTTTGGTAGCCATGCCATACCTGATGTCGGTTCCCATGCGTTTGGCCTGTTTCTCAAAATCAACCATCATTTCGGGGCCCTGCACACCCTCCGGGTAGCCGGGATAATTTTCAACTTCGGTTGTAATGGTGAGCTGACCGCCCGGCTGAATGCCCTGGTATAATACAGGGTTCAACCCGGCACGTGATGCGTAAATGGCCGCGGTATATCCGGCCGGGCCGGAGCCTATGATCAAACAATGTACTTTTTCTGCTGACATAATTTTTCTGTTCTGTATTTAATTACGAATGTAAAGGAATATTTTTTGGTTTAAAGATTAACGTGCAATGACTGTGCCCACCTGCGAAGCATATCCACAAAAAGCACCCAGTGCGCCATTGCTGATATTGCCCAAAACCTTACCCGGTTGTGAAAAAGGGTTACCGATACTTTGCTGGTTAAATTCCCAGGTGTTCCAGAAAGTATACGTGGCCTTGTCAATATTCGAAAGTTTGAATGATATGGTATCGCCTCTTGCAAAGAAACGGTCATCCCCGGTTGGCAGGGGATTATTCCTGTCCACACCCTGGTCAACCTGCCCTGAATAAGTTGTACCATCAATAACCTCATCATTAAAAACCGAATTAAAGCCGGGTAAAAACCGTTCACTGTTCTTCCTGGTAAAATACCTGATATAATTTCCAAGTCCCGGTGGGTCAATGGCCCTTGCCATCAATACCCTTTTGGAGGTATCCACATTTGGCGGGGGTGGTTTTATCCAGAGGCTGTCGAAGATCTTATCCAGTGCCGGTATGGTTGTTTTGGCCGTGTAAACCTGTCCATCTGCTTTAATGGTCAGGTTATATTGCCTGTTGAACTCGCCAACAAAGGCGGTAGCCAGGTTTGAAGAATCAATGCCATAATAATAAATTGAATAACCATTACCCAATGGGATGTTGTATTCTTTAAAGGTATGGGTCACTATCCCGTTGCTCATGGTCACTTCTGCATTATGTACAAAAGATGCAGCCAGTATCTGCGGGCTGATGGCCCCGAAATAATCAAGGCTTTTGCTCAGTGACACTGTTGGCGCCGCACCATTCTCTATCTGTGCATCAACTACCAGCAAGGCAGATGCATCTTTTAAATCAAAATCAATATTCTTTTCACAGGAAAAAAACAGCAGGCTGCATGCTGCACATAAAATGAATTGTTTCATACTTTACAAATTTAACTGATGATCACCTGAATTCAATCACCGGACTGTTAAGAGTTGGTAAACATATAACTGGGGGCAAAGTTTACAGCAATAAAAAATCCTCCTGCTTTTGGCAAAAGGATTCAGTATTAAAAACTCAGAAATTTTAGCCTAAATATGCTTTTAAGGCGCCACTGTAACGGGCTTTTTGCAAACGCTTAATGGCCCTCTCTTTGATCTGGCGGATGCGCTCCTTGGTCAGATCGTATTTCTGCCCTATCTGTTCAATGGTTACCCCGTTTTCTCCATCCAGTCCAAAATAGGCATTCACGATCTCGGCTTCACGCGGACTTAATGATTTTAACACCCTGCGGATCTCATTTTTCAGGGAATCATGCATGACATCTTCATCGGTCTCATCACCACCTTTCAGCAGGTCGCCCATGGCCACATCTTCAGCTTCATGCACGGGTGCATCCAGTGAAGTATGGCGGGTATTGCTTTGAAAAATATTGTTGATCTCGGTTTCGCTCATCTCCAGTAATTCTGCCAGTTCTTCCGTACTTGGCTCACGCTCATGCTCCTGTTCAAAAGCCATATAAGCCTTATTGGCCTTGTTGTATGTTCCGATCTTGTTTTGAGGCAGGCGCACCAATCTGCCCTGTTCTGCCAATGCCTGTAAAATAGATTGACGGATCCACCATACTGCATAGGATATGAATTTGAAACCTTTGGTTTCATCGAAGCGTTGAGCTGCCTTGATCAAGCCGAGATTACCCTCATTGATCAGGTCACTAAGCGAAAGGCCCAGGTGCTGGTATTGCTTGGCCACATATACCACAAAACGCAGGTTGGCCTGTACAAGTTTATCAAGTGCTAGTTGATCCCCCATTTTGATCTTTTGGGCTAGAATGGTTTCTTCTTCAGTAGTGATCATTGAGATCTTCGATATTTCCTCAAAATATTTCTCCACATCCTTTTAATCACGGTTTGTAATCAGCGTTGCGA
>CAZBIK010000134.1:0-9334 GCA_964491955.1 uncultured Ferruginibacter sp. | reverse complement strand
GAAGACCAGGGTGGGACCGGTGGCCAGGGCTTCCTTCACTGCCTGCATGGAGGCGGCCACCCGCTGCAAGGGTGGCAGGCCCGCCAACAGTTACGGGAGCCTTTAAACGCAGGAACTGGATGGAAAAGATCGGTACCGAAAAAGAAGGAAGCTATTTATTTGCATTCAATATAGCCAAAGGAAAAGATGTGCCGTCGTCATCGGCGCCGCCACCGCTTACGGTCCGGCCCCAGGAAGGCGTGGTGTTAAGCCTGGTATCCGACCTGTACCTGGAAAAGGGATTCTACTTTAAAGCAGAAGGCGCACAATCTACCTTTACCAAAGATGTGACCACACCGTTAACCCCTTTGTTAAAAAGCCTGAAACCGTTTATTGAAGCACGTACATCCACCTTAACCGATTATGCAGCCCATGCATCAGTTGGAAAAAAATCGCAGAACCTCGACCTGGGGCTTACGGTAAAATATATGGGTGCCGGTTTTCAAACCGTGGGTTATCCGTTTTTGCAGAACGACCGGCTGGATTATACACTCAATACCCGGTTCAATGCCTGGAAAAAGAAAATGAATGTGGTGGCAAGCCTGGGGCAACGGGTAAATAATGTAAACAATACGGCACTCAAGGCAAAACAGTTTATCGGGAACCTCAACTGGTTTACACAGTTCAATGACAAATTCAGTTTAAATGTGAACTATAATAATTTTGGTTTCCAAACAGCCAGCGGCATCAACCCCTTCGGCATAAAAAATGTGAGCAACGACCTGGGCATCAACCCAACGTTTACGTTTATGGGCAAAAAGATCATGCACCTGCTGAGCATCAGTTACAATTACAGCAAATACGATGAGCGGGATGTGCTCACCGGGCTTACCACATCCAACAATACACACACCGCCCTGCTGACCTATGTGCCCACTTACCTGGAAAAGGATATAGCGCCCGACTTCAGTGTATTGTATTTTTACAATGATGTGCCGGGTGCAAAAATTACCATGGCTACACTCAGCACCGCCTTAAGCATGCAGGCCGCCAAAAAGAAACTGAAGTTAAGGGGGCAGCTGCAATACACACTGGGTAAGCTGAACAGTTTCAGCAGCAATAATAATGTAATTGCCAGTTGCAATATTGATCTGGTAATAACAAAGAAACTGAACTGGAATACTTTTTTAACCACCAATTATTTTAAATACGGGAATGAAATAATCCCCAATGCAGCCAGGTACCTGGAAACCACCTGCCGTACAGGATTTCAATACCGGTTTGACACCAAAAAACAAAAATGATGAAACGCATAATTCTGTTTATAATAGCCACTATAATTTATTCAACAGGCACAGCCCAGCTTATATCAAACTTAATAGTGCAGGCTCAACCGCCTGCCCAGTTATCGGAATGGGGCAACCGGCGTGAAGTGCTTACCCTGATCGTGAGTGCACAGGGCGCCATTGCCGGCCCTTTCAAGATCAAAACCGAGATCAGGCTAACGGATGGTACCGTGATCGCATCTTCCGACCTGGCTAAAACACCGGTGTTTACACCTAACCCGGCCGGGCCAACCATTTTATTTGCGGGCGATGTAATGCCTATGGAATACATGATGTTCACGGGTAAGTACAAAACATCATTACAACGAACCGGCAAATTGCCTGCAGATAATTATACCATTTGCACACAACCGGTACACCCTGTTGATTACCGTGTTTTGGGAGAAGTACAATGCAAAAACTTTTACCTGGCCAGCACCCAGTTGCCCATTTTAATGAAGCCCTACAATGAAGAAGTGCTGGATGCAAAAAAAGCACAAACAGCCATTATTTTCAGGTGGACACCGGTGCTGCCCCGTCAAACATCACCGGTTACATACCGCATCCAGGTATTTGAAGTGTTGCCCACACAAAGCCCGGTGCAGGCCTTACGCAGCAACCAGCCGCTGCTCGATAAAGAAATTATGGCAGCCACGCAATTCATATGGCAGCCGCAACTTTCTTTTATGCCCTATGATAATGAAACAACTAAACTTCCCACTTTTGTATGGACGATACAGTCTCTTGATAAAGACCACAACCCCGTTACACAAACCGATGGCAGCGGCGAAGGCCGGAGTGAACCCATCATTTTTTTTGTAAACCCTGATAAAAACAAAAAACCAAAAAACCTATAAGGTTTGCAGCAGTGATTTGTGAAAAAGCCAACCTTATAGCGTTTGAACAGGATTATTTTTACCCCAATGAACAACAGATATTTTTCCAAAGACGAAGCCCTGCAGAAAGCGAAACAATACTGCGCCTACCAGGAGCGCTGCCACAGTGAAGTAAAGGAAAAGCTATACAGCCTTGGGATGAATAAAAAAGAAGTGGATGAATTGCTGAGTGAACTCATCAGCGATAATTACCTGAATGAAGAACGTTTTGCGATCCATTTTACCGGTGGAAAATTCAGGATAAAACAATGGGGCAGGGTAAAGATCAAATACGCACTCAAACAAAAACAGGTAAGTGAATACTGTATTAAAAAAGCATTGGCTGCCATTGATGAGAACGATTACCTCAAAACAGCCCAAAAACTTTTTGACCAAAAATTAAAAACACTCAGGTCAGAAAAGAATTTATTTACCAGGAAAAGAAAACTGCAGGACCATTTGATGCAGAAAGGTTTTGAAACTTCCGTGGTAAGTAAGTTGATTGCTGCTGTTAAGTAAAACCGGGTCATCTGCGGTTCAGTTTCATATGATACCTCAGCGACCTGAATTTATTGCCTGCAGTATCCATATCGCATACCAGGTCTTTCCTGCTGTATGCACCCGGTTCAAAAACCCCGTTCGTTCTTTTTTGGTTCCGGGCCATCTGGTCAAGGCAAACAAAACAGCGGCTGAAAATACCGATGGAGAGGATACCCAAAAACCTTTTCACCCGCTTTTTATTATAACCAGAACGGTAAGCCGCTTCTGTACCGGTTTGCAGCAGTGCTGAATAATAAGATCGCAGGTCTTCCATTTTTGATGCGGTGGTGATCAATGTGCTTACCCCGTTCTGTTTATCCTTATACACATCAAAAATATCATTGCTAAGCTGCATCAGGCCGCCCAGGCAGTAAAGCATTTTTTCCTCGCCTTTTCGCATGGGATGTTCAAAAGCGGTACGGTAATACAACAATGATTCTGCACCCTTGCGGATGGTTATATCCTTTATTACTTCGTTGGATAACCCCGGTACATCCTGTTGTTTACTCAGCAACTGGGCATGAAATACTTTAAAAAGTTGCTGCTGCATGTGTGCAGGCTGGGGTGCATTGGCCAATGCCGTTTTATAAAAATGAAGGAACAGTTTTTCACTGGCGCTTTTGCCGGTGAACAATGCAGGGTTTTCAATGAAATCCTTTACCCCCTGTTCGGATAAACGCTGTTTATCAAAAAAATCATCACCAAGTCCTGTCATGGCGCCCTGGCAGGTAGCAGTCAGCCTTTCTTTGCCGGTCATGGGTTCGCCGCGCAGTACACAAAATGCTTCCCCTAAAACGGCAGGTACTGCCAGCCCGTAATAACCGGTGATCTTTTTAATGTCATTATCATCCAGGCTGCCGTCAGCTTCTTTTCCGGCTGCCGTTAAAAGCGGTTCAATATTTTTCCGGATAAATTTATTTTGTCTGTTGATATCGGATAAAACAGTGAAAGGAATTTGAAGGGCCTGTAAAAACCCGGATATTCTTTGAATGATTGGCATATTGTAAAATGTGCTGCTTTAATTTAAGTGAAAGTAATAAATAAAAGCAAGTGAGCAGCAACCGCTATGACAATGTGGGTTTATCAAATGGGTTTATCAATACTAAACGTAACAAAAGCGTCAGTCTTTATGTGAATAACATCATTTTTCATAAATGTGCCCCACTTACCGTTTTTTGCAGCCCAACCCCGGTCTACGGTCATGTATAAAATACTTTCATTATTAAAATAACAGCGATACAGTTATTCAATTAAAAAAATCATTATTTCAAACGGCAAAAAAATTTATGTAACTTTCTGAAACGAACAATTGCTCACTTAAAATGCCTGTTATGCCTGCTTATTCACTCAACATCAATAACAAAAATTATACAGTGGAAGCGGATGCCGAAATGCCCCTGCTTTGGGTGCTCCGCGACCTGCTTGACCTTACCGGTACCAAATACGGATGCGGTGTTGCCAGCTGCGGCGCCTGTACAGTGATCATTGATGATAATGCGGTATTTGCCTGCAGGCGTACCGTTGGCAATTGTGTTAATAAAAAGATCATTACCATCGAAGGATTGTCAGACGACGGGTCGCACCCGGTACAGAAAGCCTGGCAGCAGGCTGCGGTACCGCAGTGCGGTTATTGCCAGCCCGGGCAAATGATGAGTGCAGCGGCACTGTTGATAAAAAATAAGAAACCCTCAGAAGCCGAGATCAGTGAAAAAATGAGCAATAACCTCTGCCGTTGCGGTACATACACCCGCATCAAAGAAGCCATTCACATAGCCATAGATGAGATCAATAAATAACCAGCAATCCTTAAAATGAAAAAAGAAAAAATAGACCGCCGGAATTTTATCAAATTAAGTTCACTGGCAACGGGAAGCCTGGCCATTGGTTTTATGGTGCCCGGGTTAAAGGCCCTGGCCATACCGGTAACAGAATGTGAATTTTTTCAGCCGAATGCCTATTTAAAAATTGATAAAAAGGGAAAGGTAACGGTGTATGTTGCCAAACAGGAATCGGGACAGGGTGTTGATACGGCCTTACCCATGATCGTGGCAGAAGAAATGGATGTTGATTTCAGGGATGTCAGGTCAGAGATTGCGCCCTATGGAACCATGAAAGCGGGTGAACACGATACCGGGGGAAGCCAGAGTGTAATGACGATGTATGCATCACTGCGCAATGCCGGCGCTGTTGCCAAAACCATGCTGCTGGCTGCTGCTGCTGAGATATGGAAAACAGACGTGAAGAACTGTGCGGCAGATAATGGCGAAGTGGTGAATACCATCAACATGCAGCGGATAAAATATGGTGACCTGGTTTGCCGGGCCGCCCTGCTGCCATTACCCAAAACCGTAAGTTTAAAAAACCCAAAAGATTTTAAATTGATCGGCAAACCGGAAAAGCGCAGCAATGTAAAAGGCATGCTTACCGGGAAAGCAAAATACGGTTTGGATATAAAACTGGATGGCATGCTGTACGCTGTTGCTGAACGCTGCCCGGTACTGGATGGTACACTGGTAAGCGTTGATGATACAGCGGCAAGGAAAGTGCCGGGGGTTATAAAAATTGTCAGTTATACGGGCACGGGTGCGCCTATGCATGTACGTGCAGGCGTTGCAGTTATTGCCACCAATACCTGGGCAGCCATCAGGGGCAAAGAACTGCTGCAAATAACCTGGGACGAAGGGAATAAAAATAAAGAAAGCACCGAAGCGCTCTTTAAAACTTTTGAGGACAAAGCAGGATCAAAACCACAGGTACCCGTTTATAATAAAGGGGATGTATCAAAATTCTCCGGTAAAAATGAGATCTCCGCTGATTATGCCCAGCCTTTCCTGGCACATGCCACCATTGAACCCATGAATTTTGTGGCAGCTGCAAAAGCCAGCAGCCTGGAATTGTGGGGCGGTTTACAATTACCGGATTGGGCGGTGAATACCATTGCGGAGATATCCGGCATCAAAAAGGAAAATATAAAACTTAACCTGACGCTGATGGGTGGCGCTTTCGGGCGGCGGCTGCATTTTGATTTTGCCATTGAAGCCGTTAAGATTGCACAACAGGTTGATAAGCCGGTTAAATTAATGTGGGAAAGGACAGAAGACATACTGCATTCCATGTACCGCCCGGCCAATTACCACCGGTTAACCGCCAATACAGCCGGTGGAAAACTGGTATCCTGGCAACACCACATATTGGGAACGCCGGTTGCCTATATGACCGAGGGGCCGGGTTCAAAAAATTTCGATGAGGTCAACAGCGCCGATGCAGGTTTTTGGTATGATGTACCCAATATCAGTACCGGATATACGCCTGTTGATATCAATATTAACCGCGGCTGGGTTCGCTCGGTGGATATTTGTGTAAATACATTCCCCATAGAATGTTTTATTGACGAACTGGCGGCCAGTCTTAAAAAAGACCCGCTCAACTTCCGGTTATCCTTACTCGAAAACCGTAAGGATTATACATTCGGAAAGGAACCCATGCTGCTTACACAGTCACCGGCCAGGATTGCCCGTGTTTTAAAAATGGCGGCTGATAAGATCGGCTATGGCAACAAACGAAAGCCCAATCACTTTATCGGGCTGGCTACACATGCGTTCATCTTTGCAAAAGCCTTTGCCGCACATGCCATTGAAATTGAAATGCTGGAACCCCGGAAATTCACTATAAAAAGGGTGGTAGCTGCCATTGATTGCGGCCTGGTCATTAACCCCGACGGGCTGCTGAACCAGATGCAGGGCGGGTTTGTATTTGGCCTGACACAGGCATTGAAGGGAGAAATAACAGTAAAGGACAGCCGCGTTATGCAGGATGGTTTTTCCGGTTATGAATTACTGCGGTTCGACGAAATGCCTCCCATTGAAATAGTGGTGGCCCCGAGTACGGAAGAACCCGGCGGTGTTGGCGAGGTAGGTGTATCAACGGTTGCCCCTGCACTCTGTAATGCACTGGCAGCAGCCGGCCACAGACCCAGAACCCTGCCAATACGGAAAGCAGGATACAGCTGGGTTTAATCCCGGTGCCTGTATTCAAACGGTCATTCCTTCAGCTTTTTAGACAGGTTGCTAAAGGTTTCAAAAGGACCCTTGCTCACAAACATGTTTGATATCCATCCGGGAATATCGCCGCCCGGATCCAGTTCAATGATATAATGTATTTTAAGGGTTGTGGCAGTGGGCATCGTTACCCGCCAGTCGGCCTTGTAATAAGTAACCCTTACTTTGCCTGGTATTTTGGCAACCAGGTTGTTTTCATTTCTCCCGGTAATGTGCAGGACCTTCGGCAGGCTGTCGGTATTGACCTTTAAATGAATAACGGCATCGCGGTTGGATAATGGCCAGGGGGTTTCTGTTTCGGTATGATAAATGATATCCTCCGGCGATATCTTTTTGACCAGCTTAGCGGGTTTGGCCTTATAGATCCATTTATTCATTTCCGGTACATCGGTGAGTATGGATATAAGCTTTTTGTAGTTCCCGCTTAAAACACATTCTACTTTTATAGCTTTAAAAGCAGACTGGCGTATTTCAGAAGAATAAACCTTGATCCCCTGCTGGTCTTTTTCCAGCTTCCAGTTGTATTGCGCAGAACAGGTTACGGCCAGCAGGCTTGTAAATACGATATGGAGTATCCGTATCAACATGTTATTTTATTGACGGGCAAATTTACATTTTTTTCCTTTTGTTGGAATTAGCAGGTGTGACCTGTAAAAGTGTAATATATCAGTTTGAAAATCTAAATTCACAGAAAAACTGTCAGCCTGAGCTTGTCGAAGGCGGGGTTATCAGAAAAATCCGGGTTCGACAGGCTCACCCTGACACCCTTTTTATTATAAACTTAACGTCATTTTCAAGATGCTTATTTGTGTAACAAAATTTATTTACATTGCCTGTCACTAAAAGAAATTCAGAGATTATCAAACCGAGACACTACCTGTAAATACCTGCCACCTGTCCCAAATAATTAAAAACTACCTTCGCATCAGATATTATTATATGACCTTTCATGACCTGAACTTAAACGGCCCCCTGCTCAATGCACTGGATGAACAGGGCTACACCAATCCAACCACCATTCAATACCGGGTTTTCCCCATTGTAATGAGTGGCAGGGATGTTTGCGGAATTGCACAAACAGGTACCGGTAAAACCTTTGCTTACCTGCTGCCCCTGCTCAGGTTGTGGAAATTCAACAGCGATAAAAATCCGCAGATCCTCATCATTGTACCCACCAGGGAACTGGTTATGCAGGTTGTAGAGGAAGTAAAAAAATTAACCACATACATGAGTGTGCTGGCAGTGGGTGTATATGGCGGCGTTAACATCAATACCCAGTGGAAAGAACTGCAGAACGGCGCCGATGTTCTGGTGGCAACACCGGGCAGGCTGTACGACCTGATGCTGAACGGCGCCTTTAAAACAAAGGCCATCAAAAAACTGGTGATCGATGAGATGGATGAAATGCTGAACCTCGGTTTCAGAACCCAGGTAAAAAATATACTCGACCTGTTGCCGCCCAAACGGCAGAACCTTTTGTTCTCGGCTACCATTACCGGTGAGGTGGAAACGCTGATGAATACCTATTTTAATGATCCCGAAAGGGTGGAAGCCGCACCAACCGGCACCCCGCTTGAAAATATTGAACAAACCTATTTTGACGTTCCCAATTTCTATACCAAGGTAAACCTGCTGCATTTGTTGCTGACCGAAGACGAAAGCATGACCAAGGTTTTGGTCTTTGTGGGCACCAAAAAACTGGCGGATGAACTGTATGAACAGCTTGAAGCAAAATTTCCGGGAACAGCCGGCGTCATTCATTCCAATAAGGAACAGAACCACCGGTTTAACACCGTAAAGCAATTTCATGCAGGCGTGTACCGCTTTATCATAGCTACCGATATTGTGGCCCGCGGAATTGATGTAGCCGAAGTAACGCACGTGATCAATTTTGATGTACCCGATGTACCCGAAAATTATATACACCGCATTGGCCGTACAGGCCGGGCCGATAAAAAAGGGATCGCCGTCAGTTTTATAACTGAAAAGGAAAAACCTTTACAGGAAGCCATTGAAACGTTGATGAAACGAACGGTTACAAAACGTGAACTGCCCGCCAACCTGGTCATCTCTGAAGAATTAACAGAAGATGAAAAGCCCAAAGTGTACATGAAGGAAATACAGGTAAAGGTCCCGAAAAAAGAAGAGCGCGGCCCGGCATTTCATGAAAAATCGGCCAAGAACAGCAAAGTGAATTTTATTGTAAGGAAGAAGGACCGGATGATGAAAAAATACGGAAAGCCGATTAAACGGGCTCCCAAAAAATAAACGGCAATGGGTTTATACAAAAAATATTTTATAAAAACAGGTTCCTATGATCTCCTTATTTTGCTTTTCTCATACAGACTCAACTGGTATACCAGAATCTCTTTGAAATATTTAAATTGAAATTCGCCGGTCAAAGATGCAGTGTCAACCAAAAGCTGGTGCAGTGAACTCAGTTCATTTTCAAAAAAAGAATTGTTGCTGAAATATTGATAATCCGAAGCAACAAATGTTTCAGCATTCTTCTGCATAACGGGTTTATGGTGATAAACCTGCATTTTCAGCAGGTCTT
>CAZBIK010000133.1:5815-9357 GCA_964491955.1 uncultured Ferruginibacter sp. | reverse complement strand
TCAGTCTGTCTTGTTCTGAAAGATCCTTTCACATTCCCCTTTCTATCCTCATTCAATAAAACTGCAAACTTCGTATCAGGAACCATATTCAAATAATCCACCACTCCACTCAAATGCTCCGGCGTAGAACCAACCTGCTCATAATCCTCATCCTTCACCACAGACATCACTACACCATCATTTGTAACTTGTACTTTTTCCAAAACTTTTCCCCATAATTTCAAAGTCTCCAAAGATTTAGATTTAAAAAGAGATTTAATAATTCCTTTTACATTTCCACCTTTTGCCATCAAATCTGCGGAAATTTTATAAACCTCCATATCTGTATTCGAATGCATAAAGCCTCCAGTATCACCATAAATTCCAGCCAATAAACAAGTGGCAATATTTGCATCAATCTCCACACCCAAATCCTTAAACATTCTATAAAGCATCACCGTAGTAGAAGGAGCCACAGGATCGACAATATTCACCTGCCCAAACTGATCATTAGAAGCGTGATGATCGATATTAATAATCGGCACTGAAACCTCAAAGAAATTCGGATACTTCAAATGGAAATTCGTCATATAAGAAGCACCAGCATCCACTATAAATCTTAAATCAAATTCATTTACATCAAAATCCTGTACGAACTCATCTAAGTGAGGAAAGAAATCCATCTCTCCATCAGGTCTGTCCACACAAGCTAAAGTTATATCCTTCCCTATACTTCCCAACCATATTCTCAAAGCCAATGCAGCACCGAGCGTATCAGCATCAGGTTTTCTGTGCGAAATCACTAGTATCTTCTCTGATTTTCCAATGTAGCTGAGTACATCTTGATATTTATTTTCTGACATAAGATTAAAACGAATAGAAGATAGTATACAACCTTTCTCAAATTAAGCAAGTATAATTGGCAAAGATATAAAAGACTGATAGTATGACAAAAATAAAATCTTATGAAAATAATATACTTTGGCACCCCAGAATTCGCTGTAAAACCTCTAGAAAACCTCTACGGGGATAGCGAATTTGAAATTCTAGCAGTCGTTACCCAACCTAATAAACCTCAAGGAAGAAAACAGATCCTTACAGCCAGTCAAGTAAAGGATTGTGCTGAAAACCTTGGAATCCCGGTAATTCAACCAAAAAATAAACATACTGGTTGGTGGCCCATGCCTTACTCCGGCGCAGGCCGGCAATGGTGCGGATATTGATGATCTTCAGGGAAGATTCGATCACTTCATCACGGTGTTCCAGGTCGAGGATCACGTTATTTTTGTCGGAACCTGAAAATGTATAGCGGTGTAACCCAACACGGGTTGTGGTTGTCAATTCTGCCAGGATGTTCTCATCATCCAGCTTTACCGAATAAAACCCCGCTGTTGCTTTTTCGTTAGCATGGGAAAATTTTGATCCGTATACTTTATTATCAGGAGATGGTTCACCGGTCATGGGCATCAGTAAAATATCGCCGTAATCACTTACGCCTGTTCCGCTTAAATGCGTATGTGTAAAACCATAAATATAATTATCAGAATAATGGTAACCGCTGCAACCATCCCAGCCTTCAAGCCTGGTATCCGGGCTTAACTGCACCATGCCATGTGGCAAAACTGCCCCGGGGTAAGTATGGCCGTGGCCGCCTGTGCCGATAAAGGGATCAACGTATTGGGTGTATTTTTTTTGGGCTAAGAGGATAAAGGAGGAAAAGAGGAAAAGAGTTATGAGAAAAAAGAAAAAGAAATATTGTTTTATATTTTTCATGCAGTTCATTTTGCACAAGATAAAACTTTATGAAAATAAAGAACTAATAAAATATCCCACAAAACCACAAAGCACAGAAAGAAGAAATATTCTCATTAATCTTTGTGATCTCAGTGATTTCGTGGGATATCAATTTTTTAAAACGGTAAATCATCAACCGGTGCCGGTTCATTTGCAGGTTCTGTTCTTACAACAGGTGCTGCTGTCATTCCTGAATTTGTGGCATTGCCGGTATTACTCACATTACCGGAACCTGATCCCTGGCTTTCTTTGTTACTGCCCAATAACTGAATGTTCTGCACCCGCATGCGTAAAGTAGCTGCAGCCTGTCCTTCCTTATTGGTATAGGCATCTGCCTCCGGTGATCCCTCTGCATAAACGGTAGTACCCTTCAGCAAATAAGGGGCGATGGCCGTGCGGTCGGTCCAGTAAGCACATTCAACCCAGGTGGTTCTTTCTTTCTGGTTGCCCTGTGCGTCTTTAAAACGTTCCGTGTGTGCCACACTGAAATTGATCACGTGTTTTCCGTTGATCTCTTTTACAATACAATCTTTTCCAAGATTGCCGATGATCTGAAGCTTAATCATAACTGTGTTTTTAAATTATTAATCGATGTATCTGGTTGCGTTATAGTTAAGAGGTTTAAGGTTTAAGGTTTAAGGTTTAAGGTTTAAGGTTTAAGGATTGTAAAGTTAACCGCTAATCCCAGATTGCTGCCCGGGGTGCATTTAATGTGCGTAAATAACCGAGCAACTGGCCCGTATGGACACTTTCATGATAAGCCACGCGCAAGAGATAATCCCCCAGTTTACGATGTTGATTTTTTTCCTTCCGGGTAATATATTCTTCGTCCAGTTCCTTTAGGGAAAAAGAATGCACCATCTTTAAAAATTTTTCCCTGAAAGGTTGTGCATTTTTCAGTTCATCATCAACAGAAGTAAATGGGTTCCCGGTCAACGGGCTTTCATAATTACCGCCTCCGCCCCGGTGTAATATGATATGGTGGTAAATATTCTCTGATTCCAGTACATGGCGTATCATTTCAATGCAGGTCATCGCCTGCGGATCGGGTTTCCAAAACAGGTCCTCCTCTGAAATATTTTTCCAGACCTTGATACTTCTGCGACGGACTTCTTCAAAATTCAATATGAGTAATTCTTTAGCAGTCATAGCCTGTCGGTTGTTTGATTATTTTCCATGAATTTTCATAAAACTTAGATATGCATTGCCACGAATGCACGAATTTTTCACGAATCATGAATATATTTTGCCACGAATAACACGAATGGCACGAATAATATGAATGGCGCGAATGACATGAATTTTCATGAATCATGAATATACTTTGCCACGAATTACACGAATGGCACGAATTGATTAATTCATTTTTTTCTTCAATGTACTTACCTGGCTTTGCAGGTTATTTACCATACTGGCCAAAGAGTTCACATCCCAGCGCTGCTGCTGGCTTATCTTACTTATCACCATTTGAGCCTGCCACAATTCCATCACATCTTCGGCATTTACCTGGTAGGGTTGGTATTGCGGGTTATCGCTTACCAATGTTAATTTGTTCTTGCTGCGGCCATTCTTTTCTATTCTTTTATATACGATCCCTTCGTTACGGCTTACCACGATATAGGCCTGGCTGTTCTTAATATCTGTGGGGCCCTCAATTTTTTCACCCACAATGATACTGCCGCTGGGTGTAGGCAACATACTGTCGCCAATGATCTCAAACGCACGGTAATTGCCGCCCTCCAGCATGGGGAAGGTGAATTTATACGGCC
>CAZBIK010000133.1:0-5805 GCA_964491955.1 uncultured Ferruginibacter sp. | reverse complement strand
TTTCGCGCAGCCTTTGCGAAACTTGATCCAAACCATCAATGAATTCGCTGTCGGCATAACTGGCCAGGTAACCGGCTGCGGCTTTCACCGGCACAAAATGAATGAGGTTCCTGTCGGCACTCATCATTTTCTGCTGGCGTCTTTTGGCCAGGTAGTTATCTGCGTTATTGCTCAGGTCCTTCAACAAGAGTTCGTCCAGGGAAAGTTTGAAGATATCGGCCAGTACTTCCAGTACGTCCAGCCGTGGATCGGCACGCTCTTCTTCATAAGCTCCGATCAATGAACGTTTGATGCCCAGCTTGGTGGCAAATTCTTCCTGCGTCCAGCCCCGCAGTTTGCGGAGGTATTTAAGGTTTTGTCCGGCAATTGACATGGTGCAACTAATTTGATTAGCACAAATATACTAATTATTTTAGTTTCACCAAATTTATTTTTAAGATTGTGGCAGACCTGTCCCGATTTTTCGGGAATCACTGAAACACAGAAATTGCAGCAGGTTTATACTTTATTACCTGGTACCTGCATTTGTACAATTTTCTGATTCCGTTCCTGTATTTTTGCAGCAAAACTTTATTATATGAACTATACACTGTTGGTACATAATATTCTCCGCTGGGCAGTTTTATTGTTTGGTGCATGGGCAGTTATATCTGCCTTATCCGGTGTTTTTTCAAAAAGGATATATACCGGCCGCGACAATAAAACCAGCCTGTTCTTTATGATCAGTTGTGATATCCAGCTTTTACTGGGACTTATCCTATACTTTACCGGTATGTGGTTCGAAAAAGTAAAGAGCGGTATGGGTGCCGTGATGAAAGACCCGACAGAAAGGTTCTTTGCAGTGGAACATGCCATGATGATGATCATTGCATGGCTGCTGGTGCATGTTGGCCGCAGCATGGTGAAGCGTGCCGGTACCGATGCACAAAAACACAGGCGCACACTAATCTATTTTGGTTTGGCGTTAATACTGATACTGGCAATGATCCCCTGGCCTTTCCGCCAGCCGGGTATTGCCCGATCCTTTTTTCCCCAGTTTTAAAACGACCTGAACCTACATGGCAAAGCAAAAAGCAAAACCGGTTATCCTGATAACCAATGACGACGGTATAACAGCACCCGGTATCCGCAATTTAGTGGAGGCGGTAAAAGACCTGGGTAAAGTGGTGGTGGTGGCGCCCGATAAGCCACAAAGCGGCATGGGACATGCGATCACGATCGGCCAGCCATTGCGCATGCATAAAGTTGAGCTCTTTGGTGATACGGAAGCCTGGCAAACCACCGGCACCCCGGTTGATTGTGTGAAGCTGGCAGTGGATAAAGTGCTCCACCGCAAACCCGACCTTTGTTTAAGCGGCATCAACCACGGTGCCAACCATTCCATCAATGTGATCTACAGCGGCACCATGAGTGCGGCCATGGAAGCATCCATTGAAAGTATTCCCAGTATCGGTTTCTCATTGCTTGATTACAGCGTAGAGGCGGATTTTGCCCCCTCGAGGTTTTACATCAAAAAGATCGTAAGTGCCATCCTGGGCCAGAAACTGGATAAACACCTGTTGCTGAATGTGAACATCCCGGCTGTATCGCTGGAACTGATCAAAGGTGTCAGGATCTGCAAACAGGCTTATGCCAAATACAAGGAAGAATTTGATGAACGCAACGACCCGCACGGGAAAAAATATTACTGGCTTACCGGCGAATTCATCAACTTTGATAAAGCCAAAGACACCGACGTGTGGGCACTCAAAAATAATTACATCAGCGTGGTACCCGTTCAATTTGATCTCACCAATTACACTTTAAAAAAAGTGCTTGAAAAAAAGAACCTCTTCAAATGATATTTAAAAAAGACAATTTTATTTTTGGATTTATCATGGGCTTAATAGCCCCGTTTTTAGGATTTGCTGTTTTTAAATACACCAAACTGGGCCCGCTTAATTATTTTGAAGCGCTGCAATATCTTTTCATTGAACCCGGCCACCGCCTGTTAACTGTCGCCATCAGCCTTTCTTTAATGGCCAATGCCGTGCTGTTCACCATTTATATCAATGCCCGGATAGACAAGACGGCCAAAGGCATTTTTGTGGCCACACTTATTTATGCTGTAACTGCACTGAGTATAAAAACTTTTGGGTAATAATCATTTACTTTTGGGTATGAAATATTACATCATTGCCGGTGAAGCCAGTGGCGACTTGCATGGCAGTAACCTGATCAAAGCATTAAAAACTAAAGATGCGGATGCTGAGATGCGCTGCTGGGGTGGCGATAAAATGCAGTCCGCCGGAGCCACGCT
The DNA here is from genome assembly GCA_964491955.1 of uncultured Ferruginibacter sp. Taxonomy (GTDB): domain Bacteria; phylum Bacteroidota; class Bacteroidia; order Chitinophagales; family Chitinophagaceae; genus Ferruginibacter. Next base: position 3,506 of record CAZBIK010000133.1, on the reverse strand, counting down.
GGTAAAGCATTACAAAGACCTTGCCTTTATGGGTTTTCTGGAAGTGATCAAAAACCTGCCTGCCATTTTAAAGAATATCAGGTTCTGCAAAGCAGATATTTTATTATACAAACCCACTGCACTCATACTTATTGATTACCCCGGTTTTAATTTACGCATTGCCAGGTGGGCAAAGGAACAGGGTATCCCGGTCATCTATTATATTTCACCACAGGTCTGGGCATGGAAAGAAAACCGGGTGAAGCTGATCAAAAAATGTGTAGATAAAATGCTCGTGATCTTACCTTTTGAAAAAGAATTTTATGCCAAATGGAATTATGAAGTGGAATATGTGGGGCACCCGCTGGTGGAAGTAGTTGATCGTTTTTCGTTGGCCGTTGACCGTAATGAGCATTTATCTACGAACAACGAACAACGATCAACGGACATCATTGCCTTACTCCCCGGCAGCCGCCAGCAGGAGATACTGAAAAAACTACCCATTATGCTGGAAGTGGCCAAACATTTTCCGGCATACCATTTTGTGGTGGCCAAAGCGCCCGGGCTGGATGAACATTTTTATGCTCAACTATTGGCTCCTTATGAGAATGTATCCTCAGTTGTAAATAAGACCTATGAATTATTGGTTCAGTCAAAAGCTGCATTGGTAACCAGCGGAACGGCTACACTGGAAACTGCTTTGTTCGGTGTTCCGGAAGTCATCTGTTACAAAGGCAGCGCTTTCTCCTACCAGATCGCCAAACGGCTCATCAACATAAAATTCATTGGCCTGGTAAACCTTATTATGGATAAGGAAGTGGTAAAGGAACTGATACAGGATGAATTAACCGTTGAAAATTTAAAACAGGAGTTGAACCTGCTGTTGACCGATGAAACGAAGCAGCAGCAGATAAAAGCAGATTATACAGCCCTTAAAACACTGCTCAGCAAAGGAGGACATGCATCTGCCAATGCAGCGGAAAGTATTCATTCCTTTCTTACGAAACTACCGCAATAATTTAATGGCCAGGATGATCATGGCCAGCAGGAATAATAATATGGAGAGCCTGTTGATGCCATGCATGTATTTTACAAAAGTAGAATGAGGCCTGTTGGGGTCTTTTTTCTTCAGGTATAAATATTCGGCGATCTGACTGAGTATACCCATGATTGTATTTTAAAACGTAAAATTAGTACTTAAACCAATTCAGGGAATATTTGTTAAGGAAAAGCTGTGGTAAAATCCGAAAAGATTCAAAAAGCGTATTTTACAACACGATCCGGGATGGCCGACCGGATCAGCGGGCCGGATGAATTGTATAAACCAATCATCCCTTGTATTTAAGAAAAATAATTTAACTGTGACCGGTAACAACCACTGCGATTCTACATTACTCCTGCTGAGGGGATTTGATATTTTTAAGCACATCACCGAAGCAGAATATGAATCATTGAACCTGGTGCATAATTATATTGAAGCGGCAGATGGTGAATACATCTATTTTCCCCACCAAAACCACAATAAACTCTTTTTTGCCAAAGACGGTTTTATCAAGCTGGGTTATATTGATGATGAAGGCAATGAAGTGATCAAGGAGATCATCCGTAAAGGGGAGGTTTTTGGCCAGCTTACACTGGAAAAAAACAACGGCCAGGATGAATTTGCGCAGGCATATAAAAGTAATGTTAGCCTTTGTGCATTTACCATGGAAGATTTTTTACGCATCCTGCAGCGCAAACCCGAAATGGCCATCGCCTTTAGTTTTCACCTGGGCACAAAACTCCGTAAAGTGGAAAACAGGCTCCTGAATATTTTAAATAAGGACGTAAAAAGCAGGCTGGCCCAATTGCTCATACAGTTATCGTCAGACAACAATTCAATAACCGGTAATACAGCTTTGCTGGATAAATTTTTAACCCATGAGGACCTGGCCAAACTGATCGGCTCATCGAGGCAAACGGTTACTACCACCCTGAACCAGTTTGAAAAAGAAGGGCTGATCAGCATTTCCAAAACACATATTACCATCCATGATACTGCTGTTTTACAAAAAATGGGGGATATCGCATGATCCGGGGTTTCCCGCTCTTTTTTTAATGCCCGTTAAAAACCCTCGTAAATAAACTCTAACCTCCGCAAAAATGATCCCGGGTCCCTGGCAATCTCAGTAGAATTACTATGCCGGAAACCTGCGGAAAATGCCGTTTATTTATTGATCGCATTATTTTTATACCAGGCTGGTATCATAGCCATGCATTGCTCAAATGCCTTACCCTGCTGCATTACAGGAATGGCCACTTACTTCACACAACTACCGGTTCATTCAACTTATTACAATGAATGATAAAATGCCGATAATAATACAATTGTAAAAGCGTTCATATATTATCCCTGGTAAAAACTCTCAATCGCACCGTACCATTAAACTATGAACCAATCCAATATCAAATGAGAAGATTTTTATCTATTTTATTTTTACTGTTTTCGTTACAATCACTGTCACAAAAACCAGCAGCTACAGATGTTGCAATCAGGGTTTTTGACTCCAGATTTCAATTTGTACATACAGCAACCGGTAAACCGGTGGATAACCTGCTTTGGGATGAAGCAGAACCGTTTGTCAATGGATTTTCAAGGGTATTGAAGGATAATGCATTTTCCTTTGTGAATATGCAGGGAAAACTCATTTCCCCGGTGGCATTTGAAAATGCAAGAAATTTTTCCAATAAACTGGCTGCTGTTAAAAAAGACGGGAAATGGGGTTTTATCAATGAAGTAGGAAAAACAGTGATCGCTTTTAAATACGGGATCGTTTATGATTTTGACGGCACTGTTACTGCAGTTTACGATGACCGTAAATGGTGGCTTGTAAATAATATTGGATCGGTCATTAAACCGTTGGATATTACAGCCTGTTATGGCTTTAAGAATGGCAATGCCAAAATAACAAAAGATGACCGCGAAGGAATTTTATATCCTGATGGAAAAATAATATACAACACGGCTAAACCCGTCAGCACCAACGCGGTTCCCTGGCAACCCAATACAAATAATATTGCTGTCCCCTGCCCGGATAATATTGGTTTTGAACTTGGGAATTTTACAAACTGGCAATGTTATATTGGCCAGGTTGACTCAGTAGGAACAACCAATGTGGTAACTGTTAATCCCTCACCACCTACTGCAAACAGGCATACCCTTTATCCCAGGTCAATTCCATCTGCACTGGATCCCTTTGGATTATTTCCAACCAATCCACCGGATGGCAGCAATTTTGCGGTGAGGCTGGGCAATACAGTTGTTGGTGCACAGGCTGAAAGAATTTCATACACCATACAGGTTCCGTTAAATGACTCCAATTTTTCCATTAAGTACCATTATGCAGTAGTACTGGAGGATCCGGGACATACCATCTGGACGCAACCGAGGTTTACAGCCAGGCTACGGGAATCTGCCACCACAACCTTACTTCATTGTTCCTCCGTTGAATAAATCTATACTTACGGACCACAGGGTTTTAAAGTTT
>CAZBIK010000132.1:0-9429 GCA_964491955.1 uncultured Ferruginibacter sp. | reverse complement strand
CATCCTTGATCATGATGCTGAGCAATTCCATCAGCTGTTTGCGGCTGGCAACAGCCCGGTAAGCCATGGCTGACTGTTCTTCCATTTGATATTGTTTGATCACTTCGGGGCTGAGTGTTTTTAGAACCAGTTCCACGTATTCATAATTTTCGCGGTAAAACTGCGGCAGGTACAGGTTCTTCCGGCCTTCATAACTCTGCTGGTCAAAGTCGATGGCGCGCATGCGGTATTGATAATCTTCAATATCCGGTGTAATGTCTATTACAAAATTATAGCTCCGCATATCTCCCAGCAACCTCGCAAAACACCGTTCATTGAATTTTACAAACTCCTTGGCAATGCGTATCTTATTGGTTTCGGGCAGGGGTAAATATTCTTCCAGGAAAACATCCCCGGGTATGCCTGCTATGTGCTCTTCCACCAGGGTGTTCTTATGGTATAAAAAAGTGATCCGGTTGGGACTCAACAGGTCTTCCAGTTCCAGCCCGTAGATCCTGGAAGCATCAGCAGCCTTGATATAATAATGGTCGTAGTTGTCATTGATGCGGTTGATGATGCGTATACGGAAAGGCATGCTGTTGCCAAACTCGCAAAAATCTATCCGCTCCACATCCAGGTGTTTTATAAAACTGAGGTTGCCTTCTGTTTTTAAAGCTGCATAGGTCTTAACCAACCCTTCTTTTAAAAACTCCATTTCCTTCAGGTCGTATACAGCCGTTTCCCAATGGGTTAACTTGCCCTTTTTATTTCTCAGTGCGGTGGTGTGCCGGTAGTTTAACAGGTCTTTATAGGCAACAGGTAATTTGATATCCCTGCCATACTGGTGCAGGTATTTCTGCAACCGGTCACTTACAGGAAACAAATCCTTTTTCATGAGCGGCTTGTCGGCTTCATTTTTAATTCTGGCATTGAGGATCTGGTCAAACTGCATACTGTAAAGATACTGATGAAAACCTCATCCCCAACCACTATTCAACCTTTGAAGGGGCTTTAGCACTTCCTGCAAAATGACCCAGCATAATCAAATACCCTGTTTAATTATGGGTATTATCATCCATTCATTTATCTTATTTTTGAAAACTAAATATAAACCATGTCATCAAAAAAACCGGGTCTTTACAGCCTCTTACTTATTGCCAGTTGCCTGTTTATTTTTTCCTGTAATTCACGTCAAAAGGCCGATCTCATCATTCACCATGCAAAAATTTATACGGTAGACGAAAAATTTTCAGTTGCAGAAGCCATGGCGGTATCCGGTGGTAAAATCATTGCCACAGGCACCAATGATGATATTTTAAAACGGTACGAATCGGATTCAATGACCGATGCCGGGGGTAAGGCTGTTTTCCCCGGTTTCAATGATGCCCATGCACATTTTGTGGGTTACGGCTCCAGTTTACAAAGGGTAAACCTGGTGGGTACCGGAAGCTGGGATGAAGTGGTTGCCCGTTGCAGTGAGTTTGCAAAAACATTACCCGACAGCGCCTGGCTCACCGGCAGGGGATGGGACCAGAATGACTGGGCTGAAAAAGCCCTGCCTGCCGGCAAGCAGGAGTTTCCGGATAATGAAAAACTGAATGAACTGTTTCCCAACCGCCCGGTATTGATCACCAGGATAGACGGGCACGCTGCCATTGCCAACGATAAAGCGCTTGCACTTGCAGGCATAAAACCCGGGGACCAAATCACCGGCGGCGATATTGAAGTGAAGGCAGGTAAACTAACGGGGATACTGGTGGATAAGGCCATTGGCCTGGTATCGGCAAAAATTCCTGCACCAGGCGAGGCGCAAACAAGGGCTTCACTGTTGCTTGCACAGGATAACTGTTTTGCTGTTGGACTCACTTCGTTGCATGATTGCGGCATAGGTTATGAAACGGTGGAACTGATCGAGGCCATGCAACGATCCGGCGAATTGAAAATGCGGATGAATATCATGCTGAGCGATGCAAAGGAAAATTATGATTATGCGTTTAAGCGGGGAAAAATTAAAACCGATCACCTGAACCTCGGTTCCTTTAAAGTATATGCCGATGGGGCGCTTGGTTCCAGGGGCGCCTGTTTGCTGCAGCCTTACAGCGATAAACCGGGTTGGAAGGGCTTCCTGTTAAGCATACCCGAACATTTTGATTCGGTGGCCAGTGTGATCTATGAAAAGGGCTGGCAGATGTGTACCCATGCCATTGGCGACAGTGGTAACCGGGCCATGCTTACAACCTATGCCAAATACCTGAAAGGGAAGAATGACCTGCGCTGGCGCATTGAACATGCACAGGTGGTCAATGAAAATGATTTTCATTTTTTCAGCGATTACAGCATCATTCCATCGGTACAGCCCACCCATGCCACCAGTGATATGTACTGGGCCGGCGACAGGCTTGGCCCGGTGCGAGTTAAAGGGGCCTACGCCTATAAACAATTGCTGTCAGCAAACAACTGGATACCGCTGGGAACCGATTTCCCGGTGGAGGACATCAGCCCGTTCAAAACATTTTTTGCATCGGTTGTAAGGCAGGATGACAAAGGATTTCCTGAAGGGGGTTATCAAATGGAAAATGCACTGACCAGGCAGGAAACTGTAAAGGGCATGACCATCTGGGCAGCAAAAGCTTCATTCGAAGAAAAACAAAAAGGCAGCCTGGAGCCCGGTAAATTTGCCGACTTTATTATTCTGGATACCGACCTGATGAGTTGCCCCGCTGCTGATATTTTAAAAGCGAAAGTACTGGCAACATACAGCGGGGGAAAAAAAGTATATGGTAAATAATTTTCCGGATCGCTCCCGGTAGTTTAATTTCTATAACAAATTGCAGAAATAGAAATGTAATTATTACAAATGGAATTTACACATTCACGATCCCGTTCTTAATGGCATACATCACCAGGCCAACCCGGGTCTTAAGCTGCAGTTTTTCAAAAAGGGCATCGCGGTAACCATCAATGGTGCGTGGGCTTACAAACATTTTATCAGCGATCTCCTTGTAGGTAAACTCACTGCAGGCAAGTTTTAAAAATTCTGTTTCGCGGTCGTTAAGCGGCACCAGGCTTTTTAGCCCGTCGCTTTCATCATCCAGTTTATTGATGGCGTGCATCAGCTTTCCGCTCACCAGGTCGCTGTAATAAAATCCTTTATCCATCAGTGCATGAATGGCTGCTTTCAGTTCGGCCGGTTCGCTGTCCTTTAAAATATACCCTTTGGCGCCGCATTTCAGCATGCGGATGATGGAGGTTTCGTTGTCGTACATGCTTAAAGCCAACACTTTTATTTCAGGATGGTTGGCCTTGATCCAGTTGGCTGTTTCAAAACCATCCATTTCGGGCATGTTGATGTCCATTAAAACAATATCGGGCATGTTTTTTTCATCCAGCTTTGTCAAATAATCCTTACCGTTATCTGCCTCAAACAGCACCGTATGTCCCTGGCTTTTTACCAGTTCAGCCAGTCCATTGCGCAGCAGGCTGTGGTCATCAACTAAAACTATTTTTGCCATTCTGGTAGGTTTAAAGTTTAAGGGTTTAAGGGTTTAAGGTTTGCCGGGATCACGATAGATATGGAAGTTCCGTTATTATTTGAAGAATGAATTGAAAATGTTCCCCCGATCAGAGCGGCCCTGTTTTGCATGCTTTTTAAGCCGATACCGGTTTGTGAACCGGGCAAAGCTGCGGGGTCAAACCCGGTACCATCATCCATAACGGTCAGTATAAACAAATCCGGCTGGTAATCCAGTTCCACCTGGAGTTTTAATGACCTGGCGTGTTTGATGCTGTTGTGCAGGGCTTCCTGTACAATGCGGTACAATATCATTTCTTTTTGCGGGTCCAGTTTATAAGCCTGTCCTTTTATTTGTATATCTGTTTCAAACTGCCCGGTGTTTTGTATAACCCTGAGTTCATTGGCAATGGCATCGGGCAGGCCGATCTCCCCGATCTTTTCGCCATGGAGGCTGCGGCTGAGGTCCCGCAGGTCGTTGATGGCCTTGCTTACCAGTTCTTTGGTCTTGGTTATTTTTTGCTGTGCCCGTTCATCGGGTAAATGGCCAACCGTATTCAAATTCAGTTTTACCAGGCTGAGTACCTGTCCCACGTTATCGTGTATTTCCTCGCTGATGGTTTTAAGGGTTTGCTCCTGGATCTCGAGCTGCGTCTGGAGGAGGGCCTGTTCGAATTGTGTTTTCATGAGTTGTTTTTCCTGGATGAGTTTGTTTTTTTTTGTGGTGAACAGGTAAGACAGCAATACAACAAAAGCAACAAAAAAGATCACTATTATTGTTCCTATCAGTATTAATGTAGTCAGGCTTTCTTCTCCCATTTCTTTGAACATACAATGGCTATTGAAATACAGGTGTACAGTACATAAATGAGTTTATTATTGATAGAGGCAAATACTTTTGCTGCCTTGTCCCAATCGTTTTGTATAAAGATATCAAGGAAAAACAAGTATAAGAACTCTCCTGTATTAAAAAACAATAAGCCGGTACTGATCCAGAACAATGGGTTCTTTAATAAAGACTGATGATTGTCATTTTTAAAAAGATCAAGAAGCCCGGTACAGCTGTATATGATCATTAAACTGCTGCCGATCTTAAGGGTGCTTGTATTCAAATGCATAAAACCCTGCACAAAAAACAGGTTTATAAGTGTCCAGGTACCAAAGATCATCAATGTGTAAAAAATGAATTTTTTATAAGAACCTGTTAAACAAAGGCTGCCAATGATAAATCCGTAAAACAGGTATTCTACAGGTATGGAAATATTATAGAGCCATGTGTTTGGTTGTTTTAATTCTCTTCTTAAATAGCTGCCGGTAAGCTCAGCACAAACCATTACAAACAGAAAAGGAATAAACCAGCGCATTGGTTTGTGATCAAACTTGTATAAAAACACCACGCTGATCAGTAAGGCACCAATTTCGAAATAAATAAAAGGAGCTAATGGGAACATCGTTAGTTGCATTTAGTAGGACATAGTTCGCCATGGTTAAGGGCGTCAACAGTTTTTAAAGCTTGACCTGGTCTTAAAAGATCCCATCTGTCATTATGTACTTTTGAGCCACCATTCGAAGTAGGTACCAAAAGAATAGTACTTTGATTGGGATGAATTTGTCCCAGTGTTGCTCCCATCATTTTGCCGTATGCCCCCATGTAAATCCTTATTCCGTCAATTTGATTTTCAGGTTTTTTGATCTGGTCCCGCAAATAAATAAAAACACAATTACTCATCCAAACACTTTCAGATAATGGGTCTTTATCCCTGGGCAACCCACGGGCTCTGCGGTAAATTGTATAAAAATTATCTTTAAGCGTATTTGCAACATTTGGATTTGTTTCCCAATCCAAGAATTCTGTTGGGTCTCCGGTTTCCGGTGAAATAATACCTGTTCCCCAAACATCAATATGTGAGCTACCGCCTGGCTTGGTAGGTACCAATAATATTCTGGTGTCTGTATGATCATTTGCGGCCGCATGTACAAAACGTACACCATCATATCCTCTTCCGGTATTTGTTTCAAAAAAGTTGGCATAGGAATTAATGATCATCGCATCGATCCATACCGAGTTTTTAAGGTAAGTTAAAGGGTTTGTTGTTTTTATTTTTTTATAAATAGAATCAAAACGGGCCATCATTGCCCGGGCAGAATCGGTTGTTATTAATAAGTTCTCTATGCCGGTACAGGTTGGTAGTGTTTCAATGGTTTTTTTTGAACTGTCAGTTTCCGTATTGCTTGCTTCTGCAGTTTCTGCCTTAGGTTCTTGTTTTTTTTCTTCGCCGTTATTGCAGGCATAGAAACAAAATACCGTTACAGTTGCAATGAGAATCAGTGTTAACTTTTTCATGATTATTTCAGGTTTTGGTTCGGGGATCTTATTAAGCCACTAAAGTCCGCAATCCTTTCCATATCTGCAATAATCTTTTCACCTTTCTTATACCGTGTTTTCACCTGTATAATTTCAGGGGTTTTCACATTGACATCGAACTATAAATTTTGAAAACTTGTGCAAAATAAATTTAAACCAAAATTCCCTTTTATGAAAAAAATAGTATTACTAATGCAATGTATAATGATATCCTTATTAATCAATGCCCAGCAAACATTTACTGCAATACTGGAAAAAAATACACCTGCCATTGCTGCCATTGCTGCTACATCAAACAGCCCGGCAATCCCAGGAAAAGAAGCTGTAAAGCCCAAAACATTAAAGCTATATGGCATTGGAAACCTTAATACCGAAACATTAAATAAGATAAATTCATCCGGTAAAATTGCACTTTCAATTATTCCATACTTTAACCCCGCGAATAATAAGTATTGGGAGGTTTATTTTTCATTTAATAAGAATGCAACAAATAGTGACAGCATTCTTGCCAGTACTATCCTTTTTCCGGAAGTGGGAAACCATTCATTTCTTGCTACCATAAGAAGGGTTTACCCCATTAAAAGTTCATCAGAACATTTCCTTTCACCCTTTTTTGAATTTTCCGAAAAGAATATTAAAGTAGATACAGCTACATCCCAGGGGAAAAACACAAGCGGTTATTTTTCAACGCTGACATACACTTTTGGAGGGTCATATATTTTTAATACAAGTATAAACAAAACGTCATTTGGGTTTTCAATCAGTCCGTATATTTCAGTAATGAATGTGCCTGATGAAGACAATGATGACTACAGGAAAATATTTAAAAGTCCCGAGCTGCCTTCAACCCTGGTTTCATTAGGGATTAAAACAGTATTCCAGATCAAGGGGTTCCAGATATTTGCAGATTTACGCCATCTGTTAGGTTCAGAAACTAAAGTGCCGGTGAGGGAATTACGAGGTTTTAATTCGAATATCGGTATAACATTTAATGCCGACATTTTTGAGCTATAACATAAAAAGTATTTACTAATTAAAAATTGAAAAAAATGAAAAAGCTCTTTTTGATTATGGCTTTTGCCATCTTTTCTAATGTAAAAATATTTTCCCAACCAATTGGTACGGTAATAGCCTTTGCAGGTCCTAAAAACAAGGTGCCAGACGGTTGGTTGATTTGTGATGGTACTCTTTATGACAGAACTGAAAAAGTGCCGGGAACAACGAGGCTCAAATACGCAGGTTTATTTGATGCAATCGGCTCAACATGGGGTGGTGATGCAGCAAATTTATTTGCTGTGCCGGATTTAAGGGGATTATTTTTGAGAGGCGTTTCAGAAAATTCAGGAAATGACCCTGACGCAGAAAAAAGGGATGTTTCAAGAACAAATTTGCCCAGCCAGGGAAATAAAGGAAATAATGTAGGATCAAAACAAAATGATGTTGTTGTTGATCATACTCATACTTACCCTTATGGCTCCTGGCAAAACAACGGGGACAAAGGAAGTGGAATTGGGTATGTTGGAGTGGACCAGCATCAAATTTGGAACACCAAAGGGGTAGTTGAACCGAATATAAAGTCTTCTGAAACGAGACCTAAAAATGCAAATGTGTATTATATAATCCGGTATAAATAATTAAAATGTTTTTTTGAAATGGCATTGGCATTTTATTAGGATGCCAATGCCTTAGACATTTTAAAAAACCAACCCCATCTCTTGCATCTCCCAACATAAATTATTAAGTTAGCACACTGTTCCTGCATAATACAAATCCATCCTCACGGCTATCCCCGTACCGCTTTTATTAAAAGTGTTTATTTAAAAATTACCAACCCGGTAAAAATCACTGCATGCGAACAAAAATTTTATTACTGCCTTTCTTGATCATTTGCCTGCTAAGCTGCAAAGCAACCTTTGTACCTCCTTACGATGCCTCCATTGAAGCACAGATCAGCAAAACAGCCCGGCTTACGGACGCATTGTACCTGCAGATGCTGGATGTTAGGGAGGCCGACAGGAAGTATGAGAAGTATGCGGATAAATACCTCGATATCCAGGTTGATATTAATTCTTTATTGCTGAAAACACAGGTAAGGGATCACAATACCAATCTGTTGATCATGGTACAAAACCTGCAAAAAATGTTTGTGCAGTTTAAAGAAGATCATAAAACAAAAGGAGTGCTTACAGATGCAGATGTTCAGCTGAACATGATGCAGGTAAACGCTGTTTGGGCACCGTTGCTGCTGGCCGAAAAAGCCCTGAAACGGCAAAAGTAAATGAACCCCGGGTTATTCTATATAACCCGTTTAAAACAGTATAACATGGCAATTGATATCAATGAGATCATTCAGCAAATGCTGGAAGCTATAAAAGCGGAAGTTAAAAAAGACTGGGTTCCCATTAAAAAGACAGCTTCCGGTTTTTTGCAAAGTAAAAAGGACCGGCTTAGCTTTTTGACAAATTTGCGGCTGCACAACCAGATCAGTGCTGAGGATTTTAAACAACGGCTCAAAATTGAAGAAATGATCCTGGAAACGGAATTGCATGCCCTTGCCCTGATCAGCAAAGTAACAGCGCAAAATGCAGCCAATGCGGCCATTGCTGTTTTAAACAAAGCCGTTTCCACAGCCATTGGAATTGTTTTGTAAATGAAAACAGGTTGAACTTTGTTTCAAAAAATATTGCAGACCTGGTTTTAACTACTCTCTTTTGGTTTGTTGTTCTCATCCTTCAGGTACAAAAACTCGGCCTTGGTAACCCAGGAAAAACCAAAGGCGATCAGTGCCACCGACTCGAACCAAAAAACCAGGTTGTAGTCTTTGCTTAATGATTTAAACCAGATCATGCCGATGGCAATACAGGCTATACAAATGATCATGATAATTCCACAGATCAGGTACACCCGGTCCCGTTCCACTTTTTGCCTGGTACGCCTGCCCGGCCCTGTTTTGCGGAAGAGGTGAATTGAAAAAAAGATGAATACCGAAAAAAGCAATACCGCAAATACAAAATGCAAAATATGTACCACGGGGTTTGTACTTGTTGTTGGAAACAGCGCCACACCCAGCGCAAACACACAGCCCAGGTTAGCCGCAATGCTGTCGGTTCGGTCGTACCCTTTATAGGTCATTAAAAAAAAGCCGAGCACAAACAGTACGCCCACCAGGATATCGCCGGCGGTATCATTATCATAATAATCACTCACCGAAGGTTCTACCTGCAGACTGCTGTTGGCAACCAGGTTGCCGATGATCAGCAACAACGGTAAAAAGATACCGGTGGCTCCGATCAATACACGCAGGGCATAGTAGGAAATGATCTGGTCGTTCTTTGCCGGAGTTTTTACTCCGGGCAGTAAATCATTTTTCATAAAACCTGTTTTAGTTGGGGCATTTAAAAAATACCCGATAAAAATACATAAAAATAAAAATGAATACATACCGTTTTTTCACCCCCGCCAATTACCGTTTTAACCACGGTTGAAACTCATAGCAGGTTCAGCATTTTTGTAAACGTATTCTATGCTTATCCAATTGTTATTACTCTTAAAAATTAAGCATGAAAAATCTTCT
>CAZBIK010000131.1:0-9437 GCA_964491955.1 uncultured Ferruginibacter sp. | reverse complement strand
TACTGGCTTTCATTTCATTTTTAATGATGTACGAAGCAAAAATATTTCCCATGGTACTGTCTTCCCAGCCCGGCACCACGATCGGGATATTTTTTTGTGCAGCCGCCAGCATCCAGCTGTTCTTCGGGTCAATTTCATAATATTGCTCCAGTACCCCGCTCAGCAGCATTTTGTACATGTACTCATGCGGGAAATAACGTTCGCCTTTATCATCAGCATCTTTCCATATTTTATGGATATGCTGCTGCAATCTTCTGAATGCTTCTTCTTCGGGAATGCAGGTATCAGTAACGCGGTTGTAATGATTTTCCAGCAGGTCCCATTCTTCCTGCGGAGACAGATCCCTGTAGTTGGGCACCCGTTTATAATGGCTGTGTGCCACCAGGTTCATGATATCCTCTTCCAGGTTGGCACCGGTACAACTGATGATACTCACTTTATCCTGGCGGATCATTTCGGCCAGGCTCAAACCCAGCTCAGCCGTACTCATGGCACCGGCCAGGGTGATCATCATCTTGCCCCCCTCATCCAGGTGGGTAACATATCCTTTTGCTGCGTCCATTAATGCAGCAGCGTTAAAATGGCGGTAATGGTGTTCTATAAAATTTGAAACAGGCCCTTTGCTCATAATAAATGTTTAAGGCTGCAAAAGTAAATTTTTTATACTGCTTTACAGCTACATTTTTCAGGGCTATTGAACCTTATTTGAACAACCCTGCCCGGGTAAGATAAATTGTGGAATCTGCCTGGAGGAGATTTTAGAATACCCTTAACTTTTATCTGCGGGTAAGTTCGTTAGTTTTACAATCTCTAAAATAACCCACATGAAAATGATCGCTACCCTGTCTGTAATTGTTGTGCTTGCACTTTCTTCCTGCAGCACATTACAAAAATCTTATTTCACCGTTGATACCCGGAAAAGGGTGGAGGAAAAAGCCATACCGGTGGAGAAGCTCCAGTTCTATATAGACAAAGATGTTGAGCTTAAAAGAGAACTGGCTGCCAGGGATGCCAGGGTAAGTTCCGGCAAAGTGGTTTTCGAGAATGGCAAATATGTGAACATCGTTCTTTTAAAAGCGGGTACACAGGGTGTTTGCACAATGGCGCTCAACAATACTTTGGAGGTATCTTTTGAGAACGGTGAGCATAAGAATCTAAGGTTCGGTGTTCCGGAAAAAGCCGGTTCTGCTGCCGTGTACAGCCTTTTTGCTGATCAATGGATGAACAGTTATAATACGTACAACCCAAATGTGGTGCAGGTAGGGAAGATCTTTTATGATAACGAGGTTTATTTCATGCGTTTTAGCGGCGAACGGCCGAAACTGATGATCCAGAAATCGGCACAGGATAAATACCAGGTCAATAAGCGGGTGATGAGCGGGCGTAAGGTGGATTAAATCCATAAACTATTTTTCCAAAAGAGGCCTGTTATATAGGTATCAACATACTAATAAGGTACAAGACAGTATGTCAGCTATATTTAGTTAGAATTAGTTAAACAGTCTTGTTTATATTGTTTATAGGTGATGACAAAGAAATAACCTCCGAAAACTATCCTTTATCTATACTTATTAATGATAAGAAAGATATATTTATGCCTCATTCCACGACTGGAATAACTATCGGCAGCAAAAAAGCTAAATGGGATTTAACACCAAAGGAACTGCTTCAAATAATGCAAGACCAATCTTTAATATCTCCCTATAATGTGGGAGATTGAATAATAGCTTTAGTTTTAGCACCTGCAATGTATTTTATTTCATTTGCAGTATCCACACATATAAATGTTTTGTCAGCCAAAATTTCCAAACAGGTATAGGTTATAGATGTTACAACTACATTCGCTTTATAAGTATATCCATCCTGATTATAAGGTGGTTGCCCTTTATAACCTAGGTCTTGTAATTCATGGTCTATGGATTCTATCATAAATCCTATTCCCTTGTAGTCTTCTATAAATTTCTCATTTATTTGGGGTTTATAATAGGGGTATAACTGTTGTTTCCCCCACAGTATAAATCCATTGCCACGGGTATCATTGTATGCTTGTTGCCACATAGTATTTAAGGCATTAATCCCTTCGTATTTGTTGAATTGACTTTCACTTAAAATCTCTTCATAGATAAATTTTACTTTAAATGGTTGCATATTATTTGGTTTAGTTGTTTTGTACCTTATTTGTATTTAAGCGCCTAATGTTGGCTTACCTTTTTCATGCTCTTTTACAGCTTTACACAGTTTTGAAAGCATCTGCACCTCTACATCAATTAAATCGTTCCTGTACGTTTCTACTGCTTTACCATGAGCCATGTTGTAAACCGAATTGATATTAGGTTCACCCATTAATCTAATCCCAACATAGGGGGCTTTTCTCTTTTTAGTCCATATCAAAATACGATAATAGGGCATTTTCCTTACCTTTATATGGTACAAATATATAATAGTTTCTTCAAAACAACTAAAATACTTATCAGAAAAACGCTAATAAATTTACTATTTAAAATGTGGATATTACTGTGTATATTGCGTACAAGTACTCAAAGATTCAACTAAAATGCCGTTTATCAGCTTTATAAACCGATTGTCAACCCACTTTTCCAATAGGCTTATAGGTATTGTACCTTTGTATAAGTGGTAAAACACTACGCCCCGCTACATTCTCTGTAATATAGCTTTGCTCCTAATGGGAGCATTTTTTTTAATATGCTGCTTATGAAAAGAGTAATATTTTATTATGACGGCTTTAATTTTTATAATGGGTTAAGGGCTAAGTCCTTAATTGACCCACATTGGAAAAATTATTATTGGTTGGATTTGGTAAAATTTAGCAGCCAGTTTTTTTTAGAAAACGGAGGCATTGATAAAGTAAAATACTTCACTTCACCACCACATAATCCCAAAAAAAAATCTAAACAGTCAGCTTTATTTTCAGCTAACTCAACTATTAATAAAGATAAGTTTGAGGTTATAATGGGGCAATATAATAGTGAAACTATGTTTTGCAACGGGGATTGTAAAAGAGAATTTGAATACTTATCTGAAAAAAGAACGGATGTTAATATTGCCCTTACTATGTTTTATGATTGCTATAAAGATATTGTAGATACATTGGTATTGGTTTGTGCCGATAGTGACCAAATTCCAACTATTAAAATGATTAAAGCCGTTTTCCCTGAAAAAAAGATAAAAGTCTATTTCCCTCCTGAAAGAAATTCTACTGAAATACTTTCCATAGCTAAACCTATTGTGTTTTTAAATGAACATGAAGCAAAATTCAAAATATCCATGTTGCCGGGGATTGTAATAAATGATGATACTACAAAGACATATCATAAACCAGATGATTGGAAGAGATAATATTAAAATCTATTTTTTCTTTTTAATGGGAGTATTTATAGCCAGTTTTAGTAACTGGTCAGCGGTGAGATCGGTTTTAACGGTAATATCGTATTTACCTTTTTTCTTTTTAGGTTTTGCTGCTTTAGCCATGTTGCTAAGTTAAGCATAAATCCATTGGTAGCCTCCGGAGGTAGGTCTTAATCCTCTTAGTACTTTGGATATGTTTTGTAGGGATATACCTGTTATTTCGTGAGCTTGCTTAATGCTATCAAATTGCCCTACTATTTCGCCGTCAAATAATTGGCAAACCGGACGGCCTTTTACCTTTGCATTTAGTTTGGTTCTGTCAATTATTGGAACGCTTATTTTGGAAGGTGCTTTAACTGGTGTAGGTGAATTAACTAAATCTTTATAGGTCAACCTGCCTTCAACCATTGATAAGCTAAGTTTAAACCTGTCAGTATCTTTCATATCTCTTAAATTATACCTGAACATAGTTTCTGAACAATACATATTTAAATGCTTTGGTGTTACCTGATGGTAAATACCGATTATAGACCGTTTTAACAGGCTAAATGCACCTTCAATGCTATTGGTATGGATATTGCCTTCTCTTACATATTCCTGTGAACTGTGGTTAACTATTTCATGTGATTTGAACTCTTTACTAAATCCGGTATATCCTGAATGGCTATCAGTAACAAGTTCAGCATCTTTGTTTACATTGGCTTTTACTGTGTTTTGCATGAGTGCAAGGTTATTGGCAGTATGTACAGGAATAAGTTTTAATTCGCCCCCTCTTTCCAACATACCCATAACCATACTTTTAGTATTGTATGTGTTGCCTTCATCTCTTAATTTCTTTCTTTTTGATTTGCTCATATTTGGCACTTTTCCACCAACATAAACCTCATCAATTTCAACTACATTATCCAGTTTAGTTTCTTTTTTAGTTCTCATTACTTCCCTTATCCGGTGGAGCATAAACCACGAAGTTTTTTGTGTAACCCCAATATCCTTTCCTAACTGATAACTACTTATACCTTTCTTATGTGCAGTAACAAGGTATATAGCAGTAAACCATTTGGTAAGGGGTATTTTGCTTGCTTCAAATATTGTTCCCACGATTATTTTAAACCGTTTGTAGCACTTATTATTTGCACACTTGTATCTTTCCCCATCTTCAATAGAGTAGCATTTATTATGCCCACAATAAGGGCAAACAGCCTTTCCATCCACCCATCTTTGTTTTGCTAAATATTCTCTACAAGCCTTTTCAGTAGGCATTGACAGGATTAGTTCTCTTAAATTATTAAACATGGTAATTAAGTTTTAAATTAGTGTTCTCAAAACAACCAACAATGGAAAAAAATATGACAGTTGAGTATGCAAATGAATTTTGGTCGCATATAGCCGAAAATTATCCTGATATTGACAGGCAGTTGTCAAACAGGGCTTTAGTGAATGAAGCAATAATATCTTTCCAGCCTGCCCGCATGAGTAATGAAGATTACGATACATACAATAGGATTTTAAAGCAATGGTTAGCTAATAATGGGTTCATCCCATCTCCACAACCTGACATGATATATGTAGCCACAAATGATTCAAAAGCAATGGGGTTTGATAGTGTCAATATAGTTTCTCTAATGGCAATAGATGATGAATTAACCGAAGTGATAATAAAAGATGAAAACGATATTAATACCAATGTTATCATTAAAGAAAATATTGAAGATTTTAAGAAACGGGTTTATATTTTCCAACAGGGTTAACTAATTCATTGACGTAATACATACAAGCAATAAGGGGTTTTAAGTCGCTGAAATAATCCGACTTTAAAACCCCATTAGATTTATAATTTAGCTGAAATTTGAGATGCTTACTACCCTCATAAGGAACTATCTCAACATCGGTAACTTCCCCTAATTCATCATCTATTTTCCTCATCAATTCCTTTGAAAACACTACTGTTACTACATTTGAAAGAATTTTTTTTGTACCTCCTTTATATGTGAGTGCCGTTATATACGGGCCTCTTTAATTATTATTCGATATTTTCGAAAAACAGAAAGACCAAAATGCACTAACATCATCAATTAAAAAACTTGAAACAAATCATATTTACTTCGTTTTTAGCAACTATCCTGATCTCTCTTGTTGAATGTTTTATCGGGTCCCTACAGGGATTACCGGTATCGGGCTTTAGCGGTTTATTTGTTGCGAAGTTCATTATTTTTCTTCCGTTAATCCTTATGGCTACTGTTGTATATCATGCATTTCTAAACAAGAAACTACAAAACAACCGCAGTGTTTTTTCAAGGCTTTTTATTATCCTGATCCTTGTACTTATTATTGGAGCAGGGCTTTTGGGCTGGGCATTTATCGACTCACAAATATTCAGCTACCAGCTCGACAGTTCGCCGGTTAAAAACGTTTTTAAGATCTTTCTGAAAAACTATGGTAATTCGATCCCGGTAGGGCTTTTGATCGCAGTAATTCTTCCCCTTATGTACAGTTGGGTATCTGCCAAAACTTCAAAGAATTGAGTTTTAAACCGGCACGCTGTCAATTTCATAATCCAGCCGTTTTTGTATATTTAATACCAAACCATTTTACATGAGAAAGATATTCATTATAGTATCCCTGTTTACTGCAAATATCCTTAATGCTCAAACCACCATCCAGCGTGATCCTGAAATTGAGAAAATGGTAAAGTTGATTTCTGCCGATTCCTTACAATCTTACATCAAAGCCATGGTGAGCTTTGGCACCCGCAATACACTCAGTACCCAAACCGACCCAAAACGGGGTATTGGCGCTGCCAGGAACTGGGTGCTGGGTAAATTCAATGATTTTGCTAAACAATCCAATGGCCGGTTATCGGCTTTTATTGATACCACTACTTTACAACCAGATAAAAGGAGGATAGACACGGTCACGCTCCTGGGCAATGTGGTGGCCACTTTAAAAGGTACCGACCCCAATGACAACCGGGTATTCATCATCAGCGGCCACCTCGATAATATGCGCAGCAGTCCTACTGAGCGCCTCGGCGATGCCCCGGGCGCCAATGACGATGCCAGCGGCTGTGCGGCGGTTATTGAATGTGCCAGGATCATGAGCAAACAGGGTTTCCCGGCAACCATCATTTTTGTTACGGTAAGCGGCGAGGAACAGGGATTGCTGGGAGCTGCCTTTATGAGTGAAAAAGCGAAAAAGGAAAACCGGAATATTGTTGCGGTTTTAAACAACGATATCATTGGCAGCAATAACAGCAATGAAACCAATATCATCAGCAATACCAGGATCAGGGTTTTCAGTGAGGGTTTACCGGCTTTTGAAACGGAAAAAGCTGCTGTCAATATACGGAACCTGGGCCTGGAAAATGACGGCAGGTCACGGCAGCTTGCACGCTATGTAAAAGAAGTTGGATGACGCTAGGTAGATAATATTGAAGTTGTTTTGATCTACCGGAACGACCGCTTTTTACGCGGCGGTGATCATACACCTTATGTTCAGCGTGGTTTTGCGGCCGTAAGGTTCACCGAGATGAACGAAAATTATACCCGGCAGCACCAGGATGTGAGAATAGAGAATGGGATTCAGTATGGCGACCTGGAAGTGCATATCGACTATGAATACCTGCGCAAAAACACGGGGCTCAACCTGGCCAGTCTCGCCAACCTGGCAAAGGCCCCTGCCGTGCCCGACTCTGTAAAAATGGAAGTGCGCAGGTTAAGCAATTCCACCTTTTTATACTGGCAAAAACCCGGTACAGGCAAAGTAAAAGGCTATTATGTACTGGTGCGGGAAACCACCAGCGCCTTCTGGCAAAAGAAGATATTTACCGCGGAAACGGAAATGCGTTTACCCTATTCCAAAGACAATTATTTTTTTGCTGTACAGTCTGTAAATGAAACAGGAAATGAAAGTTTACCGGTAGTGCCCCTTCCCGGGCGGTAATACAAACCAGCAATGCTTTTTTTCAACGGGTAAAAAAATATTTGCATATTTCAGATAGTATTTAGATATTTGTCTAAATATACAATCATCTAAGTATGAATGCCCTCTTCAAAGCGCTGAATGATGCCACCCGCAGGGAGATCCTGGAACTGCTTAAAAAAAAGGACCTCACGGCAGGTGAGATTGCCGACCGGTTCAACATCAGCAAACCCAGCATCTCCCATCACCTGGACCTGCTGAAACAGGCCGGCCTGGTGCATGCCGTTAAAGAAGGCCAGTACATTTATTATTCTCTCAACACCACGGTGATGGATGAGATCGTAAAATGGTTCATTGGATTCAAAACAAAAAAATAAATCACCAGATATGAAACAAACCAAACTATTTCACGGGCTTTTTCCATTTATCATGATGGCCATTCCCTGGATCTACCTGGGTATCATCTGGAATGACCTGCCGCAAACCATTCCAACGCATTTTGGCATCAACGGCGAACCGGATCAATTTGGCGCCAAAAATGAAATATTGATCGTGCCGGCCATTTTCACAGCAGTTGGGCTACTCATATATTTCATCCTGAGGAACATTCACAGGATCGATCCCAGGAAAAAATATACCGCTTCCACTTCAGCTGTCATGTCAAAACTGGCTGTGGTGATCATTATTTTTCTGTGTGCGGCATCCATGTTCGTTTTTTACTGGACCCTGAAAGGCAAAGTGGAGGGCCTGCCTGTTTTATTGTGCGGCATGGGCTTGCTGTTTGCCTATATCGGCAACCTGATGTACAGCATCAAGCCAAATTATTTTGCAGGGTTCCGGGTTCCCTGGGCACTGGAGAATGAAGAGAACTGGCGGAAAACACACCATCTTGCCAGTAAGATCTGGTTCTGGGGTGGAATTGTTCTTGCCATTGCCGCCCTGGTGCTTAACCTTAAATTACTTGCTGTTGTTTTTATTTCAGCGATCATGATCATGACCCTGATCCCGGTAATTTATTCCTATAACATTTTCCGTAAATCATCAAAAACAAAATAAAAAACCCCCGTACAAAAAATGAATATGGCCTTAACAGGCGCTGGCAGGTTTACTTAAAAAAGTTCCCCCGGATCATCAATCCGGGGGAACATACCTGAATGCTTTTGACCGTTATTATTTTTTTGTTTTACGCTCAACTTCCAGGTCGCCGTTGCTTAAGCACTTCAACCTTAGTGCCTGGCTGTCATTCTGGATGTTTACATAATACCTTGTCTGGCCCTCAAAATTCATTTCCACAGCAGATTTATCGATCTGGTATCCCGCATACCTTTCGCCAATGGCAAGGGTTACGGCCAGGGGAACCAGGTCGGTGGTGATCCGCCTCGCGGTACCAACCAGTTCGCCGTTGTTGTTGTAGGCAGCATCTACACTTACATTGCCCAGTGTAAAGGTTGCAAAATAAAAATCACTTGTTCTTTCCCAATTAACCTGTTCGGCATTGGCGAAATCTTTTTCGAATGCTGCTTTTACAACCGGCGATACACGTATCGGTTCAGTGGCAAATGCGGTAACAGCAAACAGCATGGCTGCTGCGGTTACAATGGTTTTGATCCTTTTCATAACTATACTTTTTTTTGTTTGGAATAACCGCCTCATGACTGGCAGCTTTAATTACAACCCAAAAATAAACAGGCATATAATATGGCGCATACAAAAATGGACAGGCAATGTTAAAGAATGTTAAGGGCAGTACAGGCGGTAATTCAAACCGGTTTTGTCAAATAAACTGCCTGTTTGAATACAGCTGCTTTACAGTGAATGTAATTATTTCTTAAAAAAAATATAAATAAGTACCGGCATCTGTTAAAAAGTGAAAGCGGCTTTAACTTTTCCATAATGGCCCGGTACATCTGTTAACCGTGAGCAAATACCTGTTCCGGCTTTCAAAACCATATCAACCTTTTCGAGTCAACAGGCAGTTTCCGGGCAGAGCAGGATCCGCATTTTTACCGGTAAATAAATTATAACCCCGCTGGTAAATTAAAAACAACATTTTTGCATAATGAAAACGGGAATAATTTAAAGGCCGGGAAATTTAAAAGTAATTTGTAAGTTGTGTAAGCCAAACTTCCCGCCAAAAAACAGTGCTCTTTTAA
>CAZBIK010000130.1:0-9552 GCA_964491955.1 uncultured Ferruginibacter sp. | reverse complement strand
CGTTGACCGTTGTTCGTTGGCCGTTGACCGTTGATCGTTTGTGACAACTTCCTTTTTACCGACACCACCTTCTTTATCCAGCAAACTATTATAATCTTCCCCTTCTTTACCAACAATGGCTATGATCTGGTTGATCTTGGCAGCTTCGCCGGCTGGTACGCCAATGTATAATAAAGTGCCGTCCACATATCCATTTACTTCCATAGTGGCCTTATCGGTCTCCACATCGGCCAGTACATCATCAGCTTTTACTTTATCGCCCACTTTTTTGTTCCAGGATATGATCTTTCCCTCGGTCATCGTATCGCTTAAAAGCGGCATGCGTATCACTTCTGCCATAATATGAATAGCTATTTTTATCCGCCCGGGTTGTTCGGACGGGGATTGAGGTTCGAAATTAAGGCAAAATGGGGAAATGCAGGGCAGTTTGGCCTAATAATCAAGTTCTAACCTCAGCCTGTCTTTCAATTCCTTTACCAGGGGGTAGGTTTCAATGATCTTCAGGTATTGATCACGGCTGCTCAATGGTTTTTCGGCAGCCATACCTTCAGCTTCTTTTTCATTGATGATCACCATATAGGTAAGCTGCCTGTTGCAAAAATACTGCTGCAGGTCATCCACCAGTTCGGCACGTTCCTGCTCAATGAATTTTTGCTGGATATTATTTTCCGTAACGATCTCTATGGTATTGTTATCAATGATATGCAATACCGCCATCTTAAAATTCGTAACAGCCGAATGGTTCTTTTTGGCTGCGAGTTTTTCGATGAACAGTTCCCAGCATTGCCGCAATGCATCTTCTGTCAGTTCTTTAAGGGTATTTTCGTTTGCATTGTTCTTAGCGGTTACTTTTTTGCGGATGGCATCCAGCGAACCAAGCGACCTTTTGGGTTCTGCCCTGACCGTTTCTGCCTGCGTTGCAACGGCATGCCTTGCAGGTTGTACAGGTTCTTCAATCATCAGCATTGCCTGTGCTTCCGGTTGAAGTGCTGCTTCATTTTTTTTAACGGGTATTTGCGGTACAACAGGTATTTCCTGCTCTTTTACCCGGATAGGCTGTATAGACCTGAAGGCTACGGGCTTTGCCGTTTCAACTACTTTTTTTTTAGTTACTGTTCCTTCATTATTTACCAGTTCAACCGCCTGCAACAGGTAGCAGAGTTTGATGATGGCCAGTTCCACATGCAGCCGCTTGTTTCGGGCCTGCTTGTAATTTATTTCCGCTTCGTTCAGCAAGTTCAGTGCTGCTACCAGCCACCCGGAAGAGATCTGCTGGGCTGCCTGTAAATATTTTTGTTTAAAATCATCTGCCACTTCCAGTAAAATCGCGGCTTTGGCATCTTTACTCACCAGCAGGTTTCTTATAAATTCACTGTACCCTTCCAGTAAAGTATCCCCTTCAAAACCTTTACGGTTTATTTCATCATACAGCAGCATGGCATCGCTCAGTTGCTGATGCTGCATATGATCCATCAGCTTAAAATAATAATCCTCATCCAGGATATTGAGGTGCTCCAGTGTATTGCTGTAGTTTAATTCGCCATTGGTAAAACTTACGATCTTATCCAGGATACTCAATGCATCCCTCAAACAACCTTCGCTCTTTTGGGCGATCACATGCAATGCCGCTTTTTCCGCTTTTATTTTTTCCTTATCGCAGATCTCCTGTAAATGGTCAATGGTATCGTGATTGGTAATTCGTTTAAAATCGAATATCTGGCAGCGGCTGAGGATGGTTGGAATGATCTTATGCTTTTCTGTGGTAGCCAGGATAAAAATGGCAAAAGGCGGCGGCTCTTCCAGTGTTTTTAAAAATGCATTGAAGGCACTGGAACTCAACATGTGTACCTCGTCCACGATATACACTTTGTATTTGCCGGCCTGCGGGGCAAAGCGTACCTGCTCCACCAGGGTCCTGATATCATCAACCGAATTATTGCTGGCCGCATCCAGTTCATGTATGTTCAATGAAATGCCGGCATCAAATGAAACACAACTGTTACAGGTATTGCAGGCTTCGCCATCAGCAGTCTGGTTTTCGCAGTTGATGGTTTTGGCCAGTATCCTGGCACAGGTTGTTTTTCCCACACCCCTGGGGCCGCAGAATAAAAAAGCATGTGCCAGCTGATTATTGGTAATGGCATTTTTTAAAGTGGTGGTAATATGCGACTGCCCCACCACCGTTGAAAAATTCTGTGGCCGGTATTTCCTGGCTGAAACGATAAACTTGTCCATGTGCTGCTAATTTCGGAAATCTAATCTGTAATACAGAATTTGTTTTAAACTGCTTCGCAGTTTTTACTTTGCCACGAATTCACAAATTGACACGAATGTTAATTTATTAGTGGAATTTCGTGCACTTTGTGGCAATAAAAAATTCAAATTATAATTTGAAATAATGCTTCCAGGCACTTCCCTAAGACAAAATCGGGTGACGGTGAAATTCTTTGGCCCGGTCGAATAAATACCGGTAAGTGACCAGGTTCCTGCTTCGGTAGGTATCGCCAAAATTCTCTGCCACATTGATCATTTTGGGGTTGAAGTCGCCGATCCATTGTATCTCATATTCCTGGTACAGGTATGGGGGCACCTGGACCAGTTTCTGGCATTCGCCGATAATGTAAGAATCAATTCCCTTTCCCTGCCACTCGGGTACAATGCCAAAAACCAGCCCTACAAATTTCCGGGCCGGCCTGAATTTTTGCCGCCATAAAAATTCCAGTTTCTGCAGCAGGCCGAATTTTCCGTTCATGTGTTTAAAATACTGGTTGATATCGGGCAGGTTGATGAACATGCCGATGGCTGTTCCTTTGTAATAGGCAAAATAGGTGATGATCTCATCCATCACCGGTTTCATCTTTTTAAACATCAGCATCACCTGGTCCTTATTCATCTGTTTTAACCCGCCATGGCCGGCCCAGGCTTTATTGTACACTTCCACAAAATCATTCGCATATTTTTCCAGGTTATTTTTTTTGATGGTCTCGCAACTGATGTCTGGATCTGCGTCAAGCACTTTATGGCGGTCACGCGTTTTTTGTGCGATTTGTTTTTGTGCTTCCAGTGCAAAACAAACCTGGTTGTAAAACAGTTTGAACCCGTAATTTTCAAAAAGTGTGACATAATACGGCGGGTTATAATTCATGCAGTACAGCGGTGGTGTAAACCCTTTGGTGATCAAACCCCACCAGCGGTCGCGTTCCCCAAAATTGATCGGGCCGTCCATGGCTTCCATGCCATGCTGTATCAGCCAGTGTTTGGCATTGTCGAACAACAGGTCGGCCGCATCCTGGTTGTTGATGCATTCAAAAAAACCAATACCGCCTACGGGTACGTCATCACCCTTGTTCTTATATTTTTTATTGATGAAGGCAGCGATCCTGCCTATCAGCTTACCTTCTTCATCTTTTAGTATCCACCGGGTAATTTCTCCAAACCGAAAGGCTTTGTTTTTGGATCTGTCAAAAACCTCGTCGATATCCTTATTCAAAGGCCGTATACAGTTGGGGTCGTTTTTATGGATTTGTACCGCCGTTTGTATAAATTGCCGGGCAGTATTGTTGTCGCTTACAGGTATTATTTGCATGTTCATTATAATGCTGCAAATATACAGATTCATAACCTGTATGTAAACGGTTGCCGCTATATTTATTGCTGTAAAAAATACCAGTAAACCACAACCTGGCTATATTACCCAGGTTGGTTATTTATTTGTATTGCGTTTATTGATAAAATATAAAAAGCCATTTCGAAATGGCTTTTTATATCTATTATAATTCTACTTCTCCAATAAATACTGATCCTTCCTTATCTTTTTGCATTTGAAGCGTAATGATCTTTTTTACTTCTTTATCTGTACCATAATACAGGTAAATTTCCGCCATAATGGTTGTGGGTCCTGCAATGGTCACCTGTGTATCACTATAATAATCTATTTCAATTTTATATTTACCCTTTATTCCTTTCTTAATCATGAACTGTTCTGGGCCAAAACCCTCGGTAAAGTTTTCCGATAACCTGCCCCCGATCTGAGTTTCGGAATTACTGTATAAACATTTTTCACCGTTCGGGTCTGTTACCCAAAGGTCAATATCGGTATTGTTCATATTCCAATTCATAACTACCCTTATACCTGCCTGCATTGGTGCAATTATCCTTTTGTCGATTTTTTTGAGGTTAAGTTTATTTTTATATAGTGCTATGATATGATTGATCTCTGTTAAAAATATTTCTTCAATACCATCATACATCTCATTCATCTCATCACTGTAACTTTTTGTCATGCCCTCATAAAGCATATCCAGGGATTTTTGATAATTGCCAAGATCCTTATATGCAAGTGCACAGTCCCTGTAGCTTTGCGGGTCTGAAGGCCGGAGTTCCATTACTTTTTTAAAAGCAGATAGCTCTCCTTCATAATCACCTGCTTCTTTTAATTTATAGCCAAGCATTTTATAAAGTTCGTAGCTCCCGTTCTCCAATTCTGCAAGATTGGAAAGTACGGTAAGCCCGTTTGCACTATCGCCTGTCTTTAATAAATAAGCAGCTACTTCAAAAAAATAAGTTGGCTTACTGATATAATGCTGCCTTAATTCAAGATATTTTAAATAGCGGCTGTTTTTTTCTGATTGTTTTATTTCTTTAATATAGTCGAATGTCTTAATATCAAAAAGAGGTTTTAATGATTGATTTATGCTGTTTTCTTCTCCTGTTTTATCCAGTATTTTTTTAAATGCAGAATCCTGTTTGACATTTTTTGTAGTAATAATAACAGCGCCGTTTGATCCGTCTGGGCCGAATAATGATGCAGCTGCAGGGCCTTGTAATATTGAATAATCTTCAACATTAGCAGGATTGATATAAGTACCACCCTGCATTATATTACCATCAACGACTAATAAAGCACCCGACCCCAGGCCAAATCCATTCTCTCCACGTAAACGTACTGTTGTTTCAGCACCTGGTTTGGCAAACGATTGGCCACGTACCTCCGCACCGGAAACTTTACCGGCCAAAGCATTCGAGATGTTTGTTTGCCGAATCATATTCAATTGATCTCCACTTACCGTTTGAACATTTGATGAAGTACTTCTGGCTGTACGCCTAATCCCGAAAGCACTGGTGACCACTACTTCTTTTAACTCTGATCCAGTTGGTTCCAAAACTGTATTGATATCAAGCGGTTGGCCTACCTGCACTTCTGTTTCTTTAAAACTGGCACCCGATATCACCAGCACGTCTCCACTTCTAACCCGCATACTATATTTTCCATTTGCATCTGCTGAAACACCTGTAGCTGATCCTTTAATTTTAATTGATGCAAAAGAAACCGGGTTGCCATCAATATCAGTAACATTTCCGGTAACAATTTTAGAATTGCCTGAAGGCATAGCCACTAAGGGCGTAATTTGAGTTACGGGAACAGGATTGGTTTGCACAGGTGTTGGGATTGTTACTGCAACAGTCTCTTTTTTACTGCTTTCCTTATTAACCGGATTTTTATTATACCAGGCCCGCAGGTCCACAATCATATCCAGTGTCTTGTCCAGTTCATCTTTTTGCTTTGTGATGACGTCATTCCGCTGCTGCTTCATTATCCTGTTATACTCTGCCCGGAGTTCAGCTGGCGGTTCAATTTTATATTGTATATAATCACTGACCGTTTCCAGTACAATCAATGAACTATTCCTGGTTACGATCCCAAACTGTTTACCCAGCCTTTCGATTTCGGTTTTGTTCTGATTGTATTGAATATCCAGCTCTGCAATTTTCTTTTGTGCAAAGACTTTGGTAATATCAAAATTTTCGCAAAGCTGGGATTCGGGATTGATGGATATCTTTTTCTCGTAGGTCACTTTATTACCATAGCCAAATTGCAGGATGAGCTCCTGTATTCCTTCTTGTGCAATTCCCGCTACCGAAAAACTTGTATTGACCACAACCGGTATTGATGGATAGTTTTCCTGTATAAACTCATTTTGTTTTATCCCCAAAAAGCGAAATGGTTCATGAATAAGTTTTTTGAGCGCTTCTGAAACAGTAATGGTTCCCAGGTCAATAACCAACCCGGATGTTTTACCAGCTATGAATTTCAAATTACTGTAATCGGCCGTGGCAGAACTGTTAATACAATATACCGGCTTGGTGCTTAACTGTACCTGTCCATTTCCAAGCGTTTGATGCCCATCACTTACCAAAAGGAATTCATCAACGTTTATATTTTTTAAATGCAGGTTACCAAAATTGGTAGCCCCATCGTAATGTATTCCTTCAATAAACTTTTTCAATGCTACCCAATTGCCATTCTGTATAAAAAACTGTTTGGTAGTTTTTATGGTATTGCTGAAGACAACCAGTTTAACGGATGTATTATTCAATTTTTTAAAATACGCATCCAGCAGTGCTGTCTCTTTTTCTGCATTACGTGTGCTGCCACTTAGTGAAGCATCCCAAAGTAAACCAACTGAAGCAGGTAATATTTTATCCCGGATATTTTTCTGCAGTGTGGTATTAACGAGATAGTAATATTTATTCTCAAATTCCTGTAACATTACTTCAGTTGCATCCAATGGTTTGGGAATACTGAAAGAAAGGGAATACCCCGGCACATAATTTTTTTTATTCAGGGAAGCCAGGTACTGGTTATTCCTGGTGTTAAACTGGATATTTTCATTCAGGGAAGAATCAAAAACAGGCTGTATTGCGGATTGTATCACAGATACATCCAGGCTGAAATCGGCAACCGTATCTTTTAAATTTAATGGCAGGTAGTAGTGCAGTGATGCATTAGCGCCAGCTGGCAGATCCTCTTCATAACCAATGATAACAGTTCTTGTATTGTTTGGGTTAATGGGATAAATTCTTGTACGGAAAGTATTGCCATCTACTTTTTCCAAAAGGCCCGGATCAACTCTTCTTCTTTCAATGGCTTCAAATACTTCAGTTCCTTTTGCCCTGTCAACAGGTACTGCATCTCTCATTTTTCCATTAATGTCCAGTGCATACCGGCTTACACTTAATCCATCTTTCAAAGGAAAATTCAAAGTACCTTCCAGTATTGTTGATGTTGTGTTTTTAAAAGTCATCTGCCAGGTCGTTCTGGCAACAGTGCCACATACTTTTACCTCAATTTTTAATTCCTTTAACTGTATACCGTTATTGGTTTTACCATCAACTGTAAGTTGTGGATTCTGTGCACTTGTAGCAAAAGTAAATAACAGGAAAATTGCGTTAACGGATAAATATTTTCTCATAATGTGTTTGACAGCATGATGAGAAAACCAACTATTTTACATAAAGATATTTCCTACCTCACTTTTATCATCGCCTTAACCTGCTGAACAGGACCGTTTTGTAAACGTACATAATATACACCGGCAGGTAATGGACCACTGTCGTAGGGATACGTATATGAACCAGCCGGCAATTCAGCATCAACAGGTGTTTTAATCAAACGGCCCATGGTATCAAAGATCTGAATCAGCGTATGCCCGCCATCCGTTTTATATTTAATGGTGGTGGATTGGGTGAACGGGGTTCCCCAGATCTCGAGATAACTGGTGCCGGAAGTACTGGGCGGAACCACAATACAGCCAGGATTCTGCACCAGCGACAGGTTCTGAAAATCCTTGAGCATGATCTGCTGCAGGTCGGCATGCTGTACACAGAGCCAGTTCTCCAGCAGTGACGCATACACGCTCCGGAAATCGTACTGCATGGGTATATTGTCATTCACATTAACCGTTGCCGGTATGGTTGGATTATCACCCCACAACCTGGATACCACCGGCTTGCCAAATAAGAACATGGGTGCGGCTGCACCATGATCGGTACCGGTACTGCTGTTGCTTTTGATGCGGCGGCCGAATTCCGAAAAGGTCATGCCCATCACGCGGTCTTCGATCTGCAAAAATTTCAGGTCATCCTGGAAAGCTTTAATGGCATCGCTTACATTTTTTAATAGGTTGGCATGGGCGCCTGTTGTTGGATCGGTGGTAGTGGTCTGTAATGAATGGGTATCAAAACCGCCATAACTCACCATGTAGATCTTTGTTTTTAATCCACCCTTCACCAGCCTGGCCACGATCTTAAGCTGGTCGGCCAGCGGGTTGGGTGTTGGATAAGGCGCCTGCTGGGTTACCGCATCTGCAGCGGCTTTTACAACCGTTGTATAAGCCGATGTTTGTTTGGCTACCAGCCGGATATATTTCAGTTCCTTTCCTGCATTGTTATTCGGCGCCGGGTCTTCGATACCCGCCAGCAGGTTATAAAAACTGGTAGGATTGCTGATACTCATGCCCATACTGACCGATGGCCCCTGGAAAGTTAAAGAAGTAGTAGATCCAATTTGTATTCCCAAAGGATCAGGCATGCTGCTGTTTGGATAACCTACCGGGTAATTGGGATATTCATAATTTAAAAACCTGCCGCCCCAGCCATTTACAACCACCTGGTTGCTGTCTGAAGCGCTCATCCATATATCGGTTGCCCTGAAGTGTGAGAAATTGGGAGCCGGGTACCCTGCAGCCTGTATCAAACTTAGTTTCCCTTCATCAAACAATGCTTTCATACCGGTCATAGATGGATGTAAACCTGTTTTTGGGGTCAGCTGTAATATCCTGTTCTCCGGAATGGCAATATTGCTCCTGGCATTAAAATAATTTGAATATTGTTCAGTTGGTATAACCGTGTTCAAACCGTCATTACCACCATTCAGCTGTACAATGACCAGTACATGATCGTTTGGCGTACTCCCGCTCAATAACTGTGCAAGCGGAGATTCAGCACCAAATGCTTTTAAAGAAAACCCATTGATGACAGTTGGCAATATGGCTGCCGGAACCGAGGTGCGTAAAAAGTCTCTGCGTTTCATTTTTTAAAAATTTACTTAACACTTTTTTTCTTAAGCCAATTGGTACTCTGCCAGTTTCATTAAATATTGATACAGGTCTCTTAATCTTGTTCTTACTATGTTGGCATTGGTTTGGTCATTTGGATTGGCGATGTATGCATTCCAGGCATTGGTCCAGTAAAAATCTGCTGTTTGCCCGCTCAGCAAAATATCCACTTTCAACTGGTCCCTGGATGCCTGTGTTAATGGCAGCCGGAATAAATAAGTAATTGAATCGGCGATCAACAGGTTGGGATCAGCCGGGTTGGGCAATGATTTGGCAAATATGGTCGGATCGATCCGGATGTTCTTTCCCTGCCGGGTATACCCTGTCAGCAACATCTGGTCGGTAAACTGGTTTCTTTTGGGGAATGTATCAGAATTGATCCACAACTCGTTGAACTGCGGTAACTGGTAATAAGCAGGCCAGCCGGCAACACTGGGCGGGTCACCAATATACTGCTGAAAAACAAATGACAGTGAGTTCAGTAAAAACCAGGTATTATAAGCCCCCGCATAATCGGTTGCCACCGGTGGAAATACCACGCTGAATTCACGGCTTAAACCCACGATCATATCTACCGGGCTTTTGATATAACACCCCTGGTTCAATACATCAAAAAAATGTTCGCTTTTTAACAGGGCTTCCAGTACTGGTTTTA
>CAZBIK010000129.1:0-9574 GCA_964491955.1 uncultured Ferruginibacter sp. | reverse complement strand
TAGCCCAGCCGGCAAGTAATCACTGGGTACGTATCAAACCAAGGTCTACACCCATTTCATCACCGATTAAATTTTGCCCGCCATCGCCTCGGGTGATGCTTAAATAACCGGTGCGGTAAAGTTTTTCATTGGCCATATAAGCCAGCAGCCGGGTATTCTCATCGTCGGGGTGTGCTGCCACATACAGTACCGAACCCAACACATTGAGTTTTTTTAACTGCAGTAAAATTTCAGCAGCGTTGTATGATCTGGGAGTTTGTGCCTGGGTAATTAAAAATGAAAAATTTAAAATTAAAAATGCAGCTACTGATCTTTTAATCATAATGAATATTTAAACCTTATCTTTTTAGTTTTTGACTTTTACATGTTTACTGTCCTACCAGGAATACAGCATTGGCCAGCATCATCTTCCCGTTCTCCCAAAAGTTCCTGAAGATGGGATCATCTGCAAAAAATATAACTGAGCCCCTGCCCATAGGCTGCACACCGATCACCGTGCCGTCTTTTATTTTTTCACGTGCCGCACTGCCCACAAAACCGGCAGCCTGGTTTTCCTTTTTAATGATCCCTACGTTCCAGCCATCTTTCATAAACTCATAGATGGCACTGCCCAGTTTCAAAGAATAATAATGCGAACCGTACCCAAATGCCAGCGGATGAGAATTGTCCATTTCCACTTTATAAATGGCCCCCGGGATATAATTTACAATACCATCCCTTTCCCGGTTCTCAAACCGCTTTATATCTATATAGACTTCTTTGTCATCTTTCTTCTCATCCTTTTTCTCTTCATCTTCATCCTTCTTCTGCCTGATACCCCATTCCAGTTTTGCAACCTGTGCAGCAGCATTATCCAGTGCGATGATCTTCCCACCCTGCTGTATCCACATTTTAATTTCAGCAGCCGACTCTTTGTCTTTTAAAAATTCATACCGGCCATCGGGCACGATCAGCACATCTGTGTTTTTTAAAGCACTGCCATCAATTTCTTCGGCATTGACCAGGCTTATGGGGTAATTCAATTGCTGCTCAAACAAATGCCATACCTCACCGGCGGCATTTGGATTTACACCCCTGCCGGTTAACATCACCACAGCCGGTTTTTTGATAAGATGAACCTTATCACTTCCAAAATCAAAACCGGTATCCACCATCCCGCTGTTCACCGGAATCACCATAGCATTGAACCCCCGGGCCATATCGGCAAACTGCTGTAATTTATCTTCGTTCCCTTTTTTTAACACAATGAGGGTCCCTTTTTGATATTTTCTTCCGTTATAGGTAAATTCCCGTTCAGCATAACGCAGTTTTATTTTTGCCTGCAGCAGGGCACCCAAAAATTTTGCATCGGCAAAGGAACTATAATTTACCAGGTAACCATAAGCCGCTGTTGCTGTTGAGAAAGGAACTCCGGCATTTGACCGCAAACCATTTCCAACAGCCAGCTTTTCCTTAACGGCATAACTTTGTACCCCATAAACAAATGGCAGGCTCCAGGCTGTAATATCATAGGTTAGCGAATCACTCATTTTTGACCTGGGTTCAAACAAAACCTTTACCAAAGCCGATTTGGGCTGATAGGCTGATATGGCAATAGGATTTACGGCTGTAAAAGTTTCTTCACTGCCGGTAAAATAATTATAGCCTTTTAATGCAGTACCATTTACAGTTCCATACTGGATACCATTATTATCAAAAAATTGCTGTAATTCCTGCCTTTTGCCGGAATTGTTTTCGGTGACCAGGTAGGTCTTGTACTCTCCTATTCCTGCAGTATTGGCATCATCAAAATATTTTTTGAATTCACTGATCACTTTTTCCGCATTCCCGGATGTGATCTCGATCGTACTCATACTGGTGGTAAAATGATGTGCGATCCTGTCTTTCAAAGTAAGCGTATCACCTTCACCGGTGATCACTGCCAGTCCGCCGCGGCTATGCCCCGCCTGTTCGTAGGTCATTCCAATGGCACCGTTAAAAGTCGGGTATGTATCTCCGTAAGAGGGATAAAACAGGTCGAAGATCTCTTTCGTAAAATACAACCAGCCGTTGGCATCAAAATACCTGGCATGGTTTCTCCCGATGGTACCCTGGAAATCCCTTTGCCATTTTGTGATCACTTCATGAAAGGGTTCGGCAGCCGGTGCAAAATAATAGGGGTTATCAATGCCCTGCTCATGATAATCGCAGTGTACCTGCGGCATCCATTCGTTGTATTTTTTGATGCGTGCCTGTGTTTCCACCTGAGTTTGCCAGGCCCAGTCACGGTTCAGGTCAAAATTATAATGGTTCAACCGGCCACCGGGCCAGGGCTCACTGTGCTCCCTGGAATAAGGGTTCGGATCTGCATTTTTTCCGGCCATTTGCGTGATCCAGTGTACATAACGGTCACGCCCATCCGGGTTTAAACAGGGGTCTATGATCACTACGGTATTTGCTAACCAGTTTTTGGTTTGTGCATTGGCCGGGTTCAGTAATTCATAAAGGGCTTTCATGGCAACTTCTGAAGAACTGGCCTCATTGCCGTGTACATTGTAGCTTAACCAGACAATGGCAGGTGCCGCTGTATTGGCCGGTTTATCTTTTAAGAAACCGGTGAGCCTCAGGTTATTTTTACGGATCTCCTCCAGCCTGGACATATTCTCCGGCGATGAAATGATGGCCAGCAACAGGTCCCTGCCCTCATAGGTTTCGCCGTATTTTTCCAGCTTCATCATCCGGGGCATGGCTGCAGCGGTATGATTAAAGTAATCTACGATCCGGTAATGAGTCGTAAACCTGCTACCCAGCCCATAGCCTAAAAATTCATCAGGGGATTTTAATTGTGCAACGAGGTTGCTGCCGGTAAAAAGCAGCAAAAATGTAAGTATCCTTGCGGTCATGTGTTGATTTTAGTACTGTTTAATAAATGTATAACGAGTAAAATATTTTGTGAAAATAATGAAAGCAAATGATTTAGGTATGCCACCTGTACTTTTAACAATTCGTACTTTTCCGGGGCTTTCAGTAAAACAAGGGTGATCAATGCTTTTAATCTGGAAGTATTCAGGTAAATTCGGACAAAAATTCAATATGCAGATCGCAAAAATTTTATTCATTGCCATAGTATTACCCGTTGTTTTATTTGAGTTTTCGTATGCCCAACCGGTAAACGCCAAAAATTACAGCATACAAAAAAAGGTCATTGGCAGTAAGAACGCAGTTGTATCTGCCCACCCGCTCGCAAGCATGGCAGGTTTACTTGTTTTAAAAAAAGGGGGCAATGCCTTTGATGCCGCCATCGCCACGCAACTGGCACTTGCTGTAGTTTACCCGGGTGCCGGCAATATCGGTGGCGGTGGTTTTATGGTGGCCCATTTACAAAATGGCACGAATATCACGATCGACTACCGCGAAAAAGCACCCGGAAAAGCCAGCAGGGATATGTACCTGGATGAAAAAGGCGAGCCGCAATTGAACTTATCGCAACGCGGACACCTGGCTGCCGGTGTACCCGGTACCATTGCCGGTTTATTTGCAAGCATGAAATATGCAAAACTACCCTTTGCCACTTTGATACAGCCCGCCATAAACCTGGCCGAAAAAGGATTTGCCGTCACGGCTTCACAGGCCGCTTCATTCAACAGCAACACAAAGGAATTTATGGCATTGAATACCGCTGCAGTCGCATTTGTGAAGGAAAGCGGCTGGAAAGCAGGTGATATGCTGGTTCAGAAAGAACTGGCGGGTACTTTAAGGCGCATCAGGGACCAGGGGCAAAAAGGATTTTATGAAGGGAAAACGGCCCGGCTGATCGTTGCCGAAATGCAAAAAGGAAAAGGGATCATCAGCCTGGAAGACCTGAAGAATTACCGGGCTGTGGAAAGAGCCGGTTTTGATTTTACGTATAAGGATTACCGCATCATCACCATGCCGCTGCCGAGCAGTGGCGGTATCATTTTACAACAGATGATGAAAATGATCGAAGACAGGAATATTGCAGCAATGGGATTTCAAACGGCAGCTTCGGTACAACTGATGACCGAGGTTGAACGCAGGGCCTTTGCCGACAGGGGTGAATTTTTAGGTGACCCGGATTTTGTGAAAGTACCGGTAAGCACACTGGTAAGCAATGCCTACTTAACCGAAAGGATGAAAGATTATGAACCCGGCAAAGCCGGTAACAGCAAATCCACGAAGGCGGGTATCATCAAGGAAAGTGAAGAAACAACTCATATCAGTATTGTGGATGACTATGGAAATGCAGTAGCGGTAACCACTACTTTAAATGACGGGTATGGCAGTAAAACTGTGGTTTCCGGCGCCGGTTTCCTGCTGAATAATGAAATGGATGATTTTAGCATAAAGCCCGGGGTTCCCAATATGTATGGTGCTATCGGCAATGATAAAAATGCCATTGCCCCCGGTAAGAGAATGCTGAGCAGTATGACACCGACCATCGTTCTGAAAAACGGCTCACCGTACCTGGTAGTTGGCACGCCCGGGGGTACAACCATTCCTACCAGTGTATTTCAAACCCTGGTGAATATGCTGGAATTCAACATGACTGCCGAAGATGCCGTGAACAAACCAAAATTCCATCACCAGTGGCTGCCGGATGTGATCGATGTGGAAAAGGACTTTCCTGAAGCTGTGAAAACACAACTGCAGGCTATGGGTTATACATTGAAAGTACGCGGACAGATCGGGCGGACAGAACTTATCCAGATCAAAGAACCGGCAGCCCCGGCACGGGTGATCATTGCCATCGGCGATAAAAGAGGCGATGATGATGCAAGAGGTTATGCGCCCTTACCCTGAAGTGAAATTGACAATTGTTTAAATCTTTTATACAATGACGATCGGAAATGTATTTCTCCAATCAGCGATCAAAAGGCTGGCCTATTACAAAGGCCTTGGAGATAAAACCTTTGAGCAGCTCTCAGATGCAGATCTTCATTTTCAACCCAATGAAGCCAGCAACTCCATTGCTGTAATCATACAGCATATGGCCGGCAATATGCTCAGCCGCTGGACTGATCTTTTAACTACTGACGGAGAAAAAGAATGGCGGAACCGGGATGCAGAATTTGAACCGGGCCGCCAGGACAAAAAACAACTGGTTGAACTTTGGGAAAAAGGATGGGATTGTTGCCTGGGCAGTTTACAGCGGTTGACTGAAGATGACCTTTTAAAAACGGTATTCATACGGAACGAAGGCTTACCCGTTACAGATGCCATTAACAGGCAGTTGGCGCATTATTCTTATCATACCGGCCAGATCATATACCTGGGCAAACTGATAAAAAATGAAGAATGGCAAAACCTCTCCATTGCCAAGGGCGAATCGGAGCAATTTAACTGTAAAATGAAAGCAAAAACTTAGTTAAGTTTCTGATGGTTGGTAATATTAATTTAAAGTTTGGTACCTAATTTGAAGTTACCCTCCTGAAAAGCTATTTTTACATCTAAACTTTAAGCCTGCGCAGCATTCTGAACATATCTAAATGGGTCTTGTATTCACTGATTTTCTGGTTGGTGCTTGCTGTTTTATTTTTTTATGTGTTGCCGGCCAGTACCTGGCTGTTTGTGGCATTAATACTGGGCTGGGCACTGGCCTGGGGAATCCTCTTTAAAAAAACAAAACAAAAAGCTGCTTTTTTCGGTTTCCTGATGATCCTCGTCTTTTCTCTCTGGGGCCTGTTGCAGTTAAACCCGGTTCAAAACTGGGTGTTGTCAAAAGTAACTGCGGTTTTATCAAAAAATCTAAAAACAAAAGTTTCGGTAGGTCATGTCAGTTTCGGCCTGTTCAATAAACTGTCCTTCGAAAAATTACTGGTTGAAGATAGAAAGCAGGATACAATGCTGTATGCCGGGGCGGCCAAAGTGAATATTACCGACTGGTTCTTCTTTAAAGACAATGCCACCCTCACCTATTTTGGCTTAACCGATGCCGTTGTAAAAATAAACCGGACAGATTCTGTGTGGAATTACCAGTTCCTGGTTGACTATTTTTCGGGGCCCAAAAAAACAAAACCATCCAAAGGGGGAATTGAATTTGACCTGCAGGTTCTGCACTTCGAAAATGTTGTTTTCAGCAAAGAAGATAA
The DNA here is from genome assembly GCA_964491955.1 of uncultured Ferruginibacter sp. Taxonomy (GTDB): domain Bacteria; phylum Bacteroidota; class Bacteroidia; order Chitinophagales; family Chitinophagaceae; genus Ferruginibacter. The sequence goes on along the minus strand of CAZBIK010000129.1, from coordinate 3,485 downwards.
ATGGATCGGTCAGGATATGAAAGTAGCCATTCAAAAACTTGACCTGAATGCTGATGTTATAAATTTTACTAAAAAGCAGGTATACATTAACGAACTGATCCTGGATGCACCGTTTTTTACACAATCAGTTTACAAAGGCAATAAACCAAAAATCGAAAACAACAACCTCCGCGACCTCGTTCCCAAAATGCCGGTATTGTCGGCACTGCAATGGAATACCGGGGGCTGGGAGATCAAAGTGGCCAAAATTGAAATTAACAATGCCGGTTTTAAATATGACATTGAAACACCCCGCGGGATCTATACGGATCAGTTTGACGGGCAGCACCTGTTGTTTACCGGTATTACCGGCAGCCTTAAAAATGTTTCTTTCATTAATGATACTTTAACCACCGACCTGAAATTAAAGACACGGGAACGCAGCGGCCTGGATGTGCTGAATCTTCAGTCGAAAGTGAAATTCACTCCGGATATCATGGAATTCAAAGACCTGCTGCTGGAAACCAACAAAAGCAGGATCGCCAGTTATTATTCAATGAAGTACAAAGATTTTGAAGATGACCTCAGTAGTTTTATCCACAATGTGCAGCTGGAAGGTAATTTTAAAGCGAGTACGGTTCACAGTGATGATATTGCCGTTTTTGCACCCCGGTTAAAAACATGGAACAGGAAATTTTATATTGATGGCCTGGTTAAGGGAACCATTGATAACCTCACAGCAAAAAAGATCATTGTAAAAACCGGCAATACCATTGTTGACGGCGATATCTCCTTAAAAGGTTTACCCGATATCAACAGCACTTTCATTGATTTCAGGTCCAATAACCTGCAAACCAATTATTCCGACCTGGTCACCCTGGTCCCTTCGCTGAGATCGATCAGGCAGCCCCGGTTAAGTGAACTGGGCAATATCCGCTTTAAAGGTAATTTTACAGGCTTCATCAATGATTTTGTTGCCTACGGGATCATCAACACAAACCTGGGCAACCTCAATGCAGACATTAACATGAAACTGCCGGTGAATAAGATACCTACCTATTCGGGCAAGATCTCATCGGCAGGTTTTAACCTGGGCAGGTTTTTTAATAATTCAAAACTGGGACTGGTCGCTTTTGAAGGAAAAGTAACAGGAAGCGGGTTCAATGTACGGACCCTGAATGCGGATTTTGACGGGAAGATCCACACCCTGGAATTTGCCGGTTATCCCTACCAGCAAATAACCGTAAACGGTACATTTGTAAAAAGCCTGTTTACCGGGCATCTCGAGATCAATGACCCCAACCTGGTCATCAATAACCTCGATGGTTCCATCAGCCTGCTGGAGGATACCACGAAATTCAATTTCATTGCCGACCTGCAAAAGGCGAACCTGCAAAAACTGAAATTCACAGAAGGGGACTACAGTTTATCAGGCTTGCTGAGCCTGAATTTCAGGGGCAATACCATTGATGATTTTATAGGCACTGCAAAATTATATGATGCCACGCTGAGGCACGATACTACGCGGTTATCCTTTGATTTCCTGACCCTTCAATCATTGATCGATGGCAATGATAAAACCCTTACGGTACAATCAAATGAAATTGAAGGAAAATTAACCGGGCAGTACAATATCATGCAACTGCCGGAAGCCTTCAGGGTTTTCCTGAACAGGTATTACCCGTCGTATTTTAAAAAGCCGGCTTATACACTGGGCGACCAGGACTTTTCATTCCACATCAGTACCCGGGAAGTTGACGGTTATGTAAAACTGTTCGATAAAAGGTTATCGGGTTTTAACAATTCTGTTTTTTCAGGTAATCTTAAACTTGCCAAAAACGAATTTAACCTGAATGCACAGGTCCCGGAATTCAGTTACGACGGCAAAAAATTTACCAATACCCAGCTTACTGCCATCGGCAATAAGGACAGTCTGAATACCGTAGTATCGGTCAGTGATGTGTTCATCACCGACAGCCTGCATTTTCCAAACAGCAAACTGGTCCTCTCTTCCAGCAACGATATTTCAAATATCAGTTTATCAACCAGTGCCAGCCAAACCATCAGCGATGCCCAGCTGAATGCAAGGGTTCAGACCTTTACCGACGGTGTCAAGATCCAGTTATTCCCTTCTTCCTTTATTTTAAATGATAAAAAATGGACACTGGCAAAGGATGGCGAGATCACGCTGCGCAAGTCTTATATTGAGGCCAGTGATGTGAAATTTACACAGGGCAACCAGGAGATCGTGATCTCCACCGAACTGGATGAACTCACCGACCATACCAACCTGGTGGCAAAATTAAAAACGGTAAACATCAATGATTTTACCCAGCTCTTTCTGAAAAAGCCAAGGCTGGAAGGGGTATTGACCGGCACGTTGAAATTCAGGGACCCGTTTGGCAAACAGATCATTGAATTTGATGGTACCGCAGATGATTTCCGGTTCGACAATAAAGATATCGGCAAAGTGAACATTAAAGGCGATGTAAATACCACAACCGGCCTGGTTACTGCAAAAGCAGATGCCGATGGTAAATTATACAAGTTTACTGTGGACGGTAAATTCAATTACAAGGATTCTGTCAACAACCAGATGAACTTTGCCCTGCAGGCAGAACGTTTCGATATCGGGATCCTGGATAATTACCTGGGCGGCATCTTCAGCAATATGAAGGGGAATGTAAATACCAAAGACCTGAAAGTATATGCCGGGCCTGACCATAATTATATAACAGGTACGGTTAACGTTACAGAGGGTGAACTGAAAGTGATCTATACACAGGTGGTTTACCGGTTTACCAATGAAACCATCATTTTTAACCCTGATGAAATTGATTTTGGCCTGCTGCAGTTAAGGGATACTTTAAACAATACCGGGACGGCCAGCGGCAAAATACAGCACCGCTTCTTTGATAAATTCGGTTTCGACAATATCCGTTTTGAGACCGGGAAAATGCTTTTGCTGAATACTACAAAAAAAGACAACAACCAGTTTTACGGCAAGGTGATCTGTAAATCCCTGATGACATTGAACGGCCCGGTTTCTGATATGCGTATGAATATTACCGGTGAACCATCAGCAGTGGACAGCAGCCATATTTTTATTCCCACCAGCAACAGCCAGGAGACCGGCAAAATAGATTATATAGATTTTATCCAGTATGGTAGTAAAATGGAAGATGAGTACCTGGGCAGGCAGGCATCGAATTTCCTGGTGAACATGAATTTAACGGCTAACCCTGCCTGTAAGATCGACCTGATACTGGATGAACTCACCGGGGATATCATCAAAGGCCGGGGCAACGGTTCGCTGAAGATCACCGTGGGCAGCAAAGAGCCCCTGTCCATCAGGGGACGTTACGAGATCACAGACGGTGAATACAAATTCAATTTCCAGACCTTTATCCAGAAATATTTCAGCATCACCCAAGGTTCTTCCGTTACCTGGAATGGCGATCCCTACGAAGCGCAGATCAATATTGATGCCGAATACCTGGCACCCA
>CAZBIK010000128.1:2832-9664 GCA_964491955.1 uncultured Ferruginibacter sp. | reverse complement strand
GTCAATTTTTTCCAGTAATTTTTTCCCTTTGGCAGTAATGCTTACATCAACCAGGCGTTTATCATTTTTGCAGGTGTTCTTTTGGGCAAGTTCCTTTAAAACAAGCCGGTCAACGATCCGGCTGGTGTCGCTCATTTTATCGAGCATGCGTTCACGTATCTGTAAGGTGGATATGGGCTTTCCGGCTCCCCGTAAAATACGGAGGATATTATATTGCTGGCCGGTAATGCCTTCCTTATCAAAAACGGATTTCATTTTTTCATTCATCCAGTTATAGGTATAGATCAGGTTAATGATCCCTTTTTGATAATCGTTCCTGAATGTCTTTTGGCTGATGTCTTTTTCTAAACTCATTGATCTTGGGTTAAATATTGGGCATTTATTCATTGTGGTCCTGGACCTTCATGGCCGGCCTTACAAATTCATTCATATAGATCCTGACCAGGATAATGATATAACTGATCAGCAGCGGGCCAAAGATCAAACCCATGAAACCAAATAACTGTAAACCTACTATAACGCCCAGTGCGGTTATTACCGGGTGTACATTACCGATCTTTTTAAGCAGGCCCAAGCGGGTGATATAATCCACATTACCGGTTATGATGAGGCTGTAAAACAACAGCCAGGTTGCCGTGTAATTGTTACCGGTAGAATAAAGGTATATGACCAGCGGTACCCATACAACCATGGTACCCAGCAGCGGGAAAAAGGCCAGTACCCCGGTAACAAATCCCCACATGCCCCAGTCTTTGATGCCAAAGATAAAATACCCGATGGCCGCAAATACGCCCTGCACCAGGCAAATAACCGGAATGCCGATGGCATTTGCCCTGACCATCAGAACGGTTTCCTGCGAAAGCTTATCAATGTTTGTTGATTTTAATGGAATGATATTATGCAGGTATTTTTCTATAGCGGTACCGTTTACCAGCAGGTAATACAGGATAAAGAACAGCATGATGAGGTTAATGAATAAGTTTGCTGTACTGTTCAGGAAACTGGGAATGGCAGCCGATATCTTGCCTGCAATGGATTGGGTATTCTCATCTGTGAACAATTTTGTTCCCAAAAATGCCTCCACCCTGTCTGAAAAGATCTGTAATCCCTGTATCACTTCCTGCTGGTTGTGCAATAAGGAATTGATCTTTGGGGATACCAGTATGATGGACAAATAAACAGGGATTGCTATGATGACCAGGGAACCAAGGATGAACAGCATAGCGGTAAGGCCTTTTGCCCATTTTTTTTTAACGGTTAAAGTTTGGTACAGGCCACGGGAGAGTATGTATATGGTTACAGCACCCAGGATACCCGGTAAAAAAATATACAGTTCTTTCAGCAATAAAAGACCCAGCACGATGATCAGGAGCAACAGCAATAATTGCCTCAATCGGTTGTTGAAATTATCCGGCATATGCTAAAATTAGGTATTAGAAAATGATCAAAGCGTTAAAATTAATCTTTCCACACAGAAACTCCTTCACTGCAATTGGCACAAATATCAATATTTTTCCTGCTTTTGAAAAGTTCGGCCCTGAACTGTTTGTAATTGTCATTGTGCCATATTTCTTTGAACGACTGTGTTTTTAAATTACCCAGCTGGTGAGTGGCATCCTTGTCAAAGCAACAGGGCACTACCAGCCCGTCCCAGGTGATCACGTTGGCGTGCTGCAGTTTCCAGCAACGGTTTGCCATTTTATTTTTGGCACTGTAAGTACCATCCCCGTTTTTTTTATACCGGCTGAATTTATCAATGGAAGGTATCAGGTTGTTTGGGTCGGTTTCATATTGATACACCTGTGCTGTTTTAAAACGAACTTCATCAACACCCACTTCTTTTGCCAGCCGTTTAATATCTTCAACCTGGTGCTCATTTGGTTTAACCACCAGGAACTGGAAAAAAACGAAAGGCGTTTTGCTTTTCAGTTCCTTTTTCCATTTCATGATGTTTTTTGCGCCTTCCAGCACTTTTTCAAGACTGCCGCCAACCCGGTATTGCCGGTAAACATCCTGCGTGGTTCCATCTATGGAAATGATCAGGCGGTCGAGCCCGCTCTCTACGGTTTTCCTGGCCACCTCATCCGTCAGGTAATGGGCATTGGTTGATGTGGCGGTATATATTTTTTTACCGGCTGCATATTTTACCATCTCCAGGAAATCGGGATTCAGGTAAGGTTCGCCCTGGAAATAAAAAATGAGGTACAACAGTTCTTTATGAATATCATCAATGGTACGTTTAAAAAAATCGTTTTCAAGCATGCCTGTTGGGCGGGTGAATTGCCTGAGGCCACTGGGGCACTCGGGGCAGCGCAGGTTACAGCTGGTGGTAGGCTCAAAAGAAACAGAAACCGGGTATCCCCATTGCACGGGCCTGTTCAGGATCCGGCTGATGTAAAAACTGCCCAGTACCCTGCTCCCGTTGATGAACCGCCTGAAGGTGAGTTTGCTGATTAAATTTATGCTATCGTTCCAGTTGAATTTGGGCATAGGCAAAGGTAAGCCGAATGAAAGTTAATTGAAGGGATCAACTTCATGCATTTGCCTGTACGGTTGGGGTAAAATGTTAAAATTATTGCAGTCTTTCTGCAACGGTTGTTTCCCCGGTCATTTGGGATTCCGGATCATCAACCTTTATTTTAACCGGTGAAAACTGGAGGGTGTTTTTTTCAAATTTTTCATAATTGTGAAAGATCACATTCAGGGCTATAAAATTCATCACATAAGACCTTGTTTCGGATGGCAGCTGATCTTTGATATCCCAAAAATCCGGGTTGGCCTTCCCGGTCCTTTTCATGGCAGCCCACACATTGCCAATACCCCAGTTGTAACTGGCAACCATCAATAAAAGGTTATCATCCAGGTTTTTGCTTCGGTCCTTTAAATAACGGGCGGCTGCATAGGTTGATTTATTGAAATTCTTCCTGTCGTCTCTTGTATTAACGGCTTTGGCAGTTGTTTTTTTGGATCCTTTATTTTTCAGTTTGGCTTTAGCAGTTTTATTTTGTTTTGGAACATATCTCAATCCATATTCCCTGGCCACATCATCCATGATCTGCCAGTAACCAACTGCCCCTGCCCGTGATACTGCATTGCCGTTAAACGCACTTTCCAATGCCAGCAAAACCTTCAGCTCCTGCGGCAGGTTGTGCTTATTTAAAACAGCGGTAACTTTCGGAAAGTATTTTTTACTGCGGTTATAGGTGCGTATCAGGTAAGCCCTCCTGTTCACCGAAAATTTTTCGATATACTCCAGGGTATATTCTTCATGGCCACACAATACTTCCGGAAATACCACATTGGGTTCCAGGGTTACAAACCGTACATTTTCCGTATTGGAGACTGATGCGGTCAGTTGTTTTTTGGAAGTATCTGTATGGGAATTTGCCCAGGTAAAATTACCCATTGCAACCGAAAAAAAAAGTATCCAGGTTGATTTGGATACTTTAAAATGCATTAATTTTTGTTTAACCATGCTTAATTACATTTTCATTGGGGGGTACAGAATTAAAACGGGTTATCATAAAACGGCCTGCTTTTAATTTTATTGCCCTTTCACAAATTTTTGGGAACTTTAATCTTCAACATTCCTGTTCCTGTTGCTTTCAAAAATGTTACATATGCGTATTATCTTTATTTATGTGCTGTTGTTTTCTGTAAAGCTGTCGGCACAAATACCGTTTGCTGATTGTAAACAGGTAACAGACATTGCCATGACCGAGCAACTGGCCCATCAGCGGATCGTGGAAGGAACCAACAATATCCTGGGTAATACTTCAGCCAGCAATAATTTTAATGTTACTTATTACCGCTGCGAATGGGAAGTAAACCCGGCAGTAAGATTTATCAGCGGAAAGGTTACTGTTTATTTTTTTATTACAACGAGCACAGGTAATATCCAGCTCGACCTGATGAATCCATTGATCGTTGATAGCGTTAAGCAACGGAACCAGGTACTTGTAAAACAACACGCCAGCAATACGCTTACGGTTAATTTTAGTTCAACTGTAAATGCCGGCCTGCTGGATTCAATATCCATTTTTTACCGGGGGGTTCCACCCAATACCGGCTTTGGTTCTTTCATCCAGGATCAGCACCTGGGCATTCCTGTTATGTGGAGCCTGAGCGAACCTTACGGCAGCCGCGACTGGTGGCCCTGTAAGAACGGGCTGGATGACAAAGCAGATTCCATTGATATTTTCATCACAACCCCGGCACAATACAGCGCCGCTTCAAACGGGTTATTGCAAAGCGAAACGCTCATTGCCGGCAATACCAAAAAAGTTACCCACTGGAAACACCGGTATCCCATTGCAACTTATTTAATGTGCTTTGCGGTTACCAATTATGTGGTATTTAATAATACGGTTCAGCTGGGCAATATTACCCTGCCTATGCAAACCCATTGTTATCCCGAAAGCCTGGCCGCTTTCCAGAACGGCACACAGAATACTTTAAATGCCATGCAGTTGTTTCACAACAGGTTTGGCGATTACCCCTTCATTAAAGAAAAATACGGGCATGTTCAGTTTGGCTGGGGCGGAGGGATGGAACACCAGACCTCATCATTTATGGTATCATTGAACGAAAGCCTGGTGGCTCATGAACTGGGGCACCAGTGGTTTGGGAATAAAATAACCTGTGCAAGCTGGGAAGATATCTGGCTGAATGAGGGTTTTGCAACTTTTTTGGCAGCTTTTTATATGGAAGATAAATATCCTGCCAATAAAATCACCGCAAGAAAAAGCGTGATCAACAATATCACTTCTGCACCCGGGGGATCGGTTTGGGTGGATGATACGACCAATGTGGGCCGGATCTTTTCCGGCCGGCTCAGCTATAACAAAGGATCTTACCTGTTGTATATGCTGCGCTGGAAACTGGGTGATGCCATTTTTTTCAATGCGTTGCGCAGCTACCTGTCGGACCCTCAGCTGGCTTATGGTTTTGCCAATACCAATCAACTTGTACAGCACCTGGAGCAGGCCAGCGGACAAAACCTGTCGGAATTTTTTAAAGACTGGTACAAAGGGCAGGGTTATCCAACCTATAACGTACAATGGACACCCGTTGGCAGCCAATATGTGAATATAAAAATGAATCAAACCACATCCCACCCTTCCGTTGATTTTTTTGAATTGCCCGTTGCGCTGACATTTAAGAATGCCACGCAGGAAAAAACCATTGTGGTTGATCATAAGACCAATGGTGAAACCTTTTTCCGGAATATCGGGTTTATAGCGGATACGGTATTGATCGACCCGGAGTACTGGCTGGTTACAAAAAACAATGTTTCATCAAAAGTACCGGATGCCACTGCCGGGCAAAATATTGTACAGGTTTTCCCCAATCCCATTAAAGATCATTTTACGGTGTATATGCGTAAAATGACATCTGCAGCTGCAAACATCAATTTATACAATGCTGCCGGGCAACTGGTTTATTCAAAAAATATTGCGCTCATAAACGGATCGGAATACGTGGAACTGCCTTCGAAACACCTGCCTGCCGGGACCTATTTTTTAAGGATCAATGCCGGTGATTTTAAATATGTAAAAAAACTGGCCAGGTAAAAAATTTCATTTATGAAAACTTTACCAAGTTCATAAATGCAGTTGTTGTTAATTTGTAGCAGAACTGCCATTTAAAATGTGGCACCCTAACCTTGGCAAAAAGAAAAAAAAGTATTTCCAGATCCATTTTTTTACCCGTAATACTGCTTGCCGGAATTGCTGCTGCTGTTTATTATATAAACAGTTATCTCAGCCGGCCTTCATTTGTACGATACCCTGCTTTTGGCATTGACCTGCCAGTACAATACAACATTCATGGCATTGATGTAAGCCGCTACCAGCATAATATTGACTGGAAAGCGGTTAAAGAAATGGAAGACAAAAATGTGAAGATCGGTTTTGCATTTATCAAGGCAACTGAAGGGCTTGGCAGGGTGGACAATGGGTTCCGTAAAAACTGGTATCATGCAAAGAAGGCTTTGATCCCCAGGGGCGCCTATCATTTTTTTATCAGCAGTAAAAGCGGTAAGGCGCAGGCTGAAAATTTTAATGAAACCGTTAAACTGGATAAAGGCGACCTGCCGCCTGTACTGGATATTGAATCAACCAACGGCGCATCCGTAACAGATATTCAGCAAAGGGCCAGGGACTGGTTGCAGTTGATCGAAAAACATTATAAAGTAAAACCGATCATTTATACCAATATTGATTTTTACAGGAATTTTTTAGATGGACATTTTGATGATTACCCATTATGGGTTGCCCATTATTATGTAAAGGATAAACCCCGGATTGAACGGAACTGGATCATCTGGCAACACAATGAAAAAGGCCGGGTGAACGGTATTGACAGTTTTGTGGACTTTAATGTGTTTAACGGCGACAGCGCTGCTTTTAAAAAGCTGCTCACAAAATAAAAAAGCGCCGCCTGTTTTTATTAATTTTATCAAACCTCATAACCCCACTTTAGGGGATGGGCTAACGATGGGTATGGAAGACGATACAAGGGAATTCCTGGTGAGGATATTAAATACAGTTGCTGTTGTGTTGTTGTGGATGATGGCAAACGTTTTTATTGGAATTTATAAAGGCTATGCTTTCTTTGAAAACAAGCCGGGCTGGGCAAACTATGTATATTATGCATTCCTGGCAACAAGTTTCGTTTTTCTCATCATTCACCTGAAACGTAAATGGAAATTGTAATGACCATTGACTTAATGACTCTATTACTCAATGACTTTTAGTTTTCTCCTAACTGCTATGATCTGCCACGATCACCCATTTGTTTTTTACTTTCTTAAAGAGTAACGTAAAATGCC
>CAZBIK010000128.1:0-2732 GCA_964491955.1 uncultured Ferruginibacter sp. | reverse complement strand
TCTGCCACGATCACCCATTTGTTTTTTACTTTCTTAAAGAGTAACGTAAAATGCCCGCCCACATCACCGATGCTGCGTGTTAAATGCCATTTACCCACTACAAAAAAATACATGACTGATAATCGCTTTACTTCCAGGATATCGAATTTCAGTTTGCCCATGGCCGCGGTATCCGGGTAACCATTTTTATAATTGTTCAGGGTGTTTTTCCAGCCATAGGTAACACCGCTTTTTCCGATGAACATTAAAGAATCACTTTGCCAGTATGTGCCCATGAATTTTTCAAGCTCTCCTGCATTCCAGGCCAGTCGCTGTTCTTCAAGAAGATAACGAATGGTTTGTTCATCTCTGCCTGGTGGAAGGGCAGGGTTTGATTGTGCAGTTGCAGCTGTAATGAACAGGATGGTATAGATAAATGATGATAGAATTATTCTCATGTCATTTGGGTTGAACTATAAATATAATTAATCTATCACTATTAAACCGGTAAACCAATAAACAAGTAAACCAATAAACTTAGTGTTTATGATGCGGAGATGAACACTTACTCCGGTGACAAAGCCGGTAATTGTAGAAATGGGCACTGATGATGCAAACTACGGCGATCAGTAAAAGGAGGATATCATACTGAACAAAAAACTGTTTTAGTACCAGGAAGAAAAAACCAACACTGAAAATCAATACAGGCGTAACAGAACGGTGGTGCTTTACAAAACCATGAAACAGGGAATAGGAACCCACAACAAAGGCCAATACGATCATGCCCCATTCAAAAAATACATTGTGAATGATGTTGATGCCAAATACAGGTAAGGTACTCATCAATACCGGTAATAAAGCACAGTGAATTGCGCAGATTATTGAAGTTCCGATGCCAAACGCATCCCAGTTTAATTTAATATTCATAATGCGATCAGGTGTAAAGGTAAGATATTTGCAATAATGTTGCAAATATTATGTCCCCAAACCTGTTGCTATATGAAAGGGATGTAAATTTGCAAAAAATGTATTGATATGGGTAAGCGGATCCTGTTTTACAGCAGTTTTTTTGTGGTACTGATCGTGGCTTTTTTATATTTTGTTTATAAGGATGAAGACCTCTCCCGATCTCTGTTGCCGGTTATCAATGACAATGTTCAAAGCTTTTCATTTACCAGCCAGGATGGAAAAACGATCACAGAAAATAATGTAGACGGGAAAGTGTACGTGGCAGAATATTTTTTTACTACCTGCAAAGGCATTTGTCCGAAGATGAATGCCAATATGCGGCGTGTTTTTGATAAATATAAGGATGAACCCAATTTTTTGATCCTTTCCCATACCTGCATGCCCGAAACGGATTCGGTTCCGGTACTCAAATCCTATGAAGCAAAAATGATCAATGGCTTACTGGATAAACATGACGATGGGTCTTTTGAAATTGAATACGACACATTGAATCAAAAGCAGGTAACCCCTGGTCAAAACCCAAACTGGTATTTTGTTACGGGAGATAAGGCACAGCTTTACAAAATGGCCAGGGAGAGTTATAAGATCGACAACAATAAACCCGACAGCACACAAAACATGGCCGACCAGTTTATTCATACCCAGTTTTTTGCATTGGTCGACAACCAGCGAAGGGTAAGAGGAGTCTACGATGGGCTGAATGAAGAAGAGCTGCAGAAACTTTTGAAAGACATTAAAGGATTGCTGAAAGAAAAAGTGACCACCAAAAGATTTATGAACGGATTTAGCAATAATCCAAACTAGGGAAGTCAGGAGTCATTAGTCATTAGTCAGAGAATGCAAAGGAAGGATCTCGGCAGAAATCAATCTCACGGCTTACGAATGTCGACTCACGAACTTTATTTAACTTTACAACGATCATGGAAACATTACTCGATATTTTAAAAAAGAACCAGCTTAGCGTTACAGAAGGGCGAAAGAAGATCCTTGAATTGTTTATTAACAGCCCGGGTGCACTGGCACATGCCGACATAGAAAAAAATACCGATGCCGGATTTGACAGGGTAACGGTTTACAGAACACTCCAGACCTTTGTGGAAAAAGGGATCATCCACAATATACCTACAACCGATAATTCTATTTTATACGCTTTGTGTAAAGACAATTGCAAAGCCGGCCACCACCACGATAACCATGTACATTTTATCTGCGACGTGTGTGATAAAACGATCTGCCTGGATCATGTGATCATCCCGGAAGTTAAACTTCCCAGGGGGTTTACACAAAAACAAACCGATGTGGTGGTTAGCGGGATATGTGATGAGTGTAAGTAACTGAAGCAGCTTTGAGTCAAAGACTCAATACCATTGCATCCCCGTCGGAGACGGGGACGAGTAAGAGATTTCGCAGATACAAATCAGCGAAATCCACTAAATCAAAACAACCTGCCTGCTCGCCTTCGTATAGCTTCAGCGGAGCAAGGCCGGCAGGCAGGTCAGCGATTCAATTCAGTTTCAACAAACTCCATCAACACTTTAATTTTTTCCGGGCTAAAATCAAATTTCAATCCGGCAGCTTCAAATAATTGCGGCAATGTTTTAGTGCCACCCAATGCAAGTGCCTGGCAATAATTGTCCAATGCCAATGGCGCATTGTTTTTATACTGCATCCACATGCCAATAGCGCCCAGTTGTGCAATACCATACTCAATATAATAGAACGGTACTTCAAATAAATGAAGCTGGCGTTGCCAGGCATTGCTGCGATAGGTTTCAAGTCCGCTG
>CAZBIK010000127.1:8249-9733 GCA_964491955.1 uncultured Ferruginibacter sp. | reverse complement strand
GCAGTGCCGAAATACTTGCAAACGGGGTTGAACAAATGGATGAAAACCTGCTGGACCAGCCTTTTACAGACGAAAAGTATGGAACATACGGGAGAAATATAGAAGCGGTTGTTGAACACAGTTATTATCATTTGGGGCAGGTTTCTTTATTGAAAAGATTAATCATAAAAAATATTCAGTAAATAAAAACCAACGCCTGCATCTACTTATGACTTTTATATATCATGCTGCACAATACAAAAAGTTTCTTGTTTTATATTTTTTAAACCTATCGTAAAATGACCTTTCAATCTTTAGAACCCTTTATTCCTTCCGGTAGCAACTTTGAAGGATCAAAACAGCTTTTCATGGAACTGGGCTTTACCGTAAACTGGGAAGCGGGCGGTTATGTTGGTTTTGAAAAGGATGCCTGCAAATTTATTTTGCAGCAATTCGACAACAGGGCCTTTGCAGAAAACCTGATGATCAGTGTTAAGGTCAACAGTGCGGAGGAATTCTGGAAATTGACCCTTGAAAAAAAACTGGCGGAACGGTTTGGCATCAGGATCACTGCACCCGTACAACAGCCTTATGGAAAAGAGGTAAACCTTATTGATATGGCAGGGGTTTGCTGGCATTTTGTGGAGTGATCAACTGCTGCTATATGGCCTGGCTTTAGGACCCGGCAAACGGTGTTCCAAAAATACCAACTGCCAGTTCTGCCCATACAATAAAAAGTACCGCCAGGACCACTGCACAAATGGCGATCCGCTGGCCGGTTCTTTTAAATGTCCGCAGTACAAATTCACACAGTAAACCGGTGCCGAAGAGCAGTGCACCTGCAATAACAAAATCAGATGGCGACCAGTTCACTTCTGCTGTAAACTGCATGGCTATAAACGGGATCAGCAGGAGGCATGCTGCGGCAATCATTATAATAGTCAGTCTTTTGTTTTCATTGTTCATAAAAAGGCTTGTTTTTATATTGAATCACAAAGCTATAAAAAGTACTTTGTATTTCAAAGTAAAATGATAAAAATTATTTTTTCGCCGGGTTTACAATGGGTTTGGGTGCCTGCACCGGGTGACCGGTCAGTCAAAAACTGCCTGGATTGTTTCTATATTTGATCAAACATCTGCGTTATGCATAATTTATTTGAGAAGGATAATTACGAAAAAATGATCAGCCGCCTGCAGGCGCTTGGGCCCGAAAGCCAGCGCCGGTGGGGCAAAATGAACGTGGCCCAGATGCTGGCCCATTGTAAAGAAGCATTCAAAGTGCCGCTGAGCGATCATAAAATGCCCCGCAGTATTCTGGGATTGCTGGTTGGCTGGATGGTAAAGGCCAAATTATACAATGATGAGCCGTGGAAAAAGAACCTGCCTACGGCGCCCAATTTTATCATAAAGGATGAACGTGATTTTGAAAAAGAAAAAAAGGAGCTCACAGATCTGATCAACAGGTTTTACCAGGGCGGCCCCGAAAAGGCAGGCCGTTTTCCGCA
>CAZBIK010000127.1:0-8149 GCA_964491955.1 uncultured Ferruginibacter sp. | reverse complement strand
TTCTTTTTTTGCAAAACAAAAACGCAGTACTTTATTGTCTTCCCCGCTTTTATAAAATACCGATGTGGGTATGGTGGCCACTCCGTATTCTTTGGTTAAACGGATGGCAAAATCCTTTTCACTTTCATCCGTAATATTGCTATAACTGTATAACTGGAAATAACTTCCATAAGAAGGAATGGCTTTAAATTTTGTTTGCTGCATCAGGTTTTTCAGGTGATCCCTTTTTTGCTGCAAAAAAGCGCCCAGCTGCAGGTAATGTTCTTTCTGCAGTAAAAATTCGCTGAGGGCAAACTGTACCGGGCTGTTGCAGCTGAAGCAGTTGAACTGGTGTACTTTCCTGAACTCCTTCATCAAGGCGGGCGGGGCCACACAATAGCCCAGCTTCCAGCCTGTGCAGTGATACACTTTGCCAAACGAAAAACAAACAAAACTTCTTTCGTAGAGGTCCGGGTACCGCAGCATGCTTTCATGCTTTTTATCATCAAAGATCAAATGCTCATATACTTCATCACTCAAGATAAAAATGCCCGTTTCTTTTACCAGGTTTTGCAATTGCACCATATCATCTGCATGCAACACCGCGCCTGTTGGGTTGTGCGGCGTGTTCAGCATGATGAGTTTTGTTTTGGGAGTGATCTTTTGTTTTACCAGGTGCCAGTCAATTTTATAATCCGGATAAACCAGCGGTATTAAAACAGGTACGGCCCCGTTGATCTCAATATTGGGAATATAGCTGTCGTATGCCGGTTCAAAAACGATCACTTCATCGCCGGGCCGTAAAATGGCAGTGAGGGCAGTATAAATGGCATATGTTCCGCCGGGGGTAATGGTAATTTCTGTTTCGGGATCCACGGGCCGGGCATACAGGCCTTCGATCTTTTCGGCCAATCGTTCCCGTAATGCAGGCAGGCCGTTCATGTGCACATATTGGTTATGCCCGTCCTGCATGGCTTTATTCACCAGGGCCACCAGGTCTGCGCTCATTTCATAATCCGGGAAACCCTGGCCCAGGTTGATGGCTTTGTGCTGGCTGGCCAGTACACTCATCACGGTAAAAATGGTGGTGCCTACATCCGGAAGTTTGCTTTGTATGCTTGGTATCAACAGCTGGTGTTTAAAAAAAATAATTGCTTGGGATCAGTAAAAAGTTCAACCAATTTTTACTTCTTCTTAAATTATTATGCTGTCAGCCTGAGCCTGTCGAAGGCGGGTTTATTTTTGCATCCCGGGTTCGACAGGCTCACCCTGACAAACTTTTGAAAAATGGAGTTCTTTATCTTTTTTTTTATAGGTACTTATCCCCCTTGTTCCTTTTTATTTCTGCCACATATTCCTTGATGTCCTGTTCCTTTTCTTTTTTACAGATGAGCAACACGTCTTTGGTGTCCACCACCACAAAATCATCAAGCCCCTGCAGCAGCACCAGTTTTTTATTATCGGCGTGTATCACATTGTTGGTGGCATCGATCACCATCACATGTTCGCCGGCAACGGCATTACCCAGGTAATCCTTTTCCAGGTTTTCATAAACACTCGACCAGGTACCCAGGTCGCTCCAGCCAAATGAAGACGGGATAATATATACATTATCGGCCTTTTCCATCACGCCATAATCAATGGATATATTTACGCAAAGCGGGTAGATCCGTTCGATGGCATCATTTTCCTTCTTTGTATTGAAATGCTGTTTTTCGGCTTCAAATACCTCGGCCAGTTCGGGCAGGTGTTTCTCAAAGGCTTTGATGATATTTTTTACCTGCCATACAAAAATGCCGGCGTTCCATAAAAAATCGCCGCTGGCAATAAAGGTTTTTGCCAGTTCCTTATCAGGCTTTTCAGTAAATGTTTTTACTTTATATACATTGTCGCTTACCGCGTGCTGTTCATACTGTATGTAGCCATAACCCGTATTGGGGTGTGTGGGTTTTATCCCGAGTGTCAACAGCCCTTTTATGTGAGCTGTAAACTGTAGGGCATCCTTACATACTTTTTCAAACCCTTCCTGGTCGGTGATGATATGGTCGGCCGGCGCACAGATCAGGTTTGCATTGGCATTCCGCTGATGCAGTTTGTACGAAATATAGGCAACGCAGGGTGCTGTGTTCTTCCGCGAAGGTTCGCACAGGACATTTTCTGCCGGCAACTCAGGGATCTGTTTGGCAACAATATCCTTATAGTGTTCAAACGTGATGATATAAATATTCTCTGCCGGGATAAATTTTGCAAACCGGTCAAAGGTTGCCTGTATCAGTGTACGGCCGGTATTTAAAATATCGAGAAACTGTTTGGGGTAATCCGTGCGGCTGATGGGCCAAAACCTGCTGCCGATACCGCCGGCCATGATGGCTACGTAATTATTTTTGTTCATGTTGTAATTATATGATCCCTTCTTTTACCAGATCGTGTAAATGAATGATACCTCCATAGGTACCGTTATTATCAACTATTAACTGACTGATATTGTTCGTGCGCATTTCATCCAGGGCTGTTACCGCCAGTATATCTGCTGCGATCGTTTTAGGATTGCTGCTCATGATATCGGTTGCGCAAAGGTGCTCAAAATTTGCCGTTCTTTCCAGCATCCGTCTCAGGTCACCATCGGTTATGATACCCAGAATATTTTGGGATTCATTAACCACTACTGCTGCGCCCAGCCTGCTTTGCGTCATTACAACGATCACTTCCTTGATGGATGCTGTTGGTAAAATAGAAGGCTTCGCATTCTGGGCCGCAATTTCGGCTACCCGGAGGTATAATTTTTTACCCAACGTGCCGCCGGGATGATATTTTGCAAAATCGCTGCTGTTAAACCCTTTCAGTTCCATCAGGCAAACCGCCAGTGCATCGCCCATGACCATTTGTACCGTAGTGCTGCTGGTAGGCGCCAGGTTTATGGGGCAGGCCTCCTGGTCAACGGTTGTATTTAATACAATATCACTGTTGAGCGCCAGGAATGACTGCATATTGCCAACCATTCCGATCAGGGTGTTCCCGAAATTCTTTACCAGGGGGGCCAGCACTTTTATTTCGGGGCTGTTCCCGCTTTTACTGATCACCAGGATAATGTCATCGGCCTGTATCATCCCCAGGTCGCCGTGAATGGCGTCAGCGGCATGCATGAAAACTGCAGGAGTGCCGGTACTGTTGAGGGTGGCAACAATTTTTTGTGCAATGATGGCGCTTTTACCGATTCCGCTTACGATCAGCCTTCCCCTGCTTGAAGCGATGGTTTCTACGGCCTTTACAAAATGGGCATCCATGAACTGCTTTAACCCGTT
Source organism: uncultured Ferruginibacter sp. (assembly GCA_964491955.1). GTDB lineage: Bacteria > Bacteroidota > Bacteroidia > Chitinophagales > Chitinophagaceae > Ferruginibacter. The sequence goes on along the minus strand of CAZBIK010000127.1, from coordinate 4,868 downwards.
AACCGAGCTGGTCTCCAGCTCAACAGTGCGCAGGGCAATGGTTATTATTTTGTCGCTATTCATCTTAATGCCGCAAACCTACTTCAAATCATTCATAATGCAAAGAACAGCTGTTGTAGTAGAATAACTACTTCATTATGGTGAATATTATTCCGGGTTCCTTTTTTGCAGGTTGGTTTAATTTGATTAACTTAAATGATCAAATCAACAACCGTTACAAATGCGGTTGATTCATATTGGGTTTGATTTTGAGGCGGTTTTGAATTAACTTCGCTGCCCTTAAAAAAACCTGTATATATTTTAATGCAGATACAAGACCAAATACTCAGGAAGGCAACATTATGGCAAAGACTAGATCCAATGGCAAAGAAATAAAACCCAAACAGGCAGTAAAATCATTACTGAAAGATCAACCGGATCTGACAGCCCAGCTTCAGCATCAATTTGGATTTGATGGCTTCAAGGGCCCCCAGGAAGAGATCATTGAAAGCCTGCTTGACGGCAATGATACTTTCGTGATCATGCCAACCGGGGGCGGTAAAAGTTTATGTTACCAGTTACCGGCCATGATCAGCGAAGGGGTTGCCATCATAGTTTCACCGCTGATCGCACTGATGAAAAACCAGGTTGACCTTGTGCGCAGCTACAGCAGCAAGGACAATGTGGCCCATTTTTTAAACAGTTCATTAAACAAGGGCCAGCAAAAAATTGTAAAGGACGACCTGACCTCGGGTAAGACCAAAATGCTGTACGTGGCCCCCGAAACCATGACCAAGGAAGAAAACATTGCCTTTTTCAAAGGATTGAAAATTTCTTTTTTTGCCGTTGATGAAGCCCATTGCATTTCGGAGTGGGGGCATGATTTCAGGCCCGAATACCGGAGGCTGCGGGAGATGATGGACCTGATCGATGAAACCATACCCGTGATCGCACTAACGGCAACAGCTACCCCAAAAGTGCAGAGTGATATTGTGAAGAACCTGGGTTTGCGAAAACCCAAAATATTCATCTCTTCCTTTAACCGGCCCAATTTATATTACGAGATCCAGCCAAAAATAAACCTGGAACAGACCAATAAAAGTATTGTGCGGTTTATCCAGCTGCACAAAAATAAAAGCGGTATCATTTATACCCTCAACCGGAAAACAACAGAAGAACTGGCCAAAATGCTGGTGGCCAACGGCATCAAGGCGGTGGCATACCACGCCGGCCTCGATGGCAAACTGAGATCGGAAAGACAGGACCAGTTCCTGAATGAGGATGTGGATGTAATTGTGGCCACTATTGCCTTTGGCATGGGCATCGATAAGCCCGACATCCGCTTTGTGATCCATTATAATATTCCCAAATCCATTGAAAATTATTACCAGGAAACCGGCCGTGGCGGCAGGGATGGCATGGAAGGAAAATGTATCCTCTATTATTCACACAAAGACGTGGCCAAGCTGGAACACCTGATGCGGGACAAGCCGCTCAGTGAACGTGAAGTGGGCGCCCAGCTGATCAATGAAACGGTGGCCTATGCCGAAAGCAGTGTATGCCGGCGCAAGATCCTGCTGCATTATTTTGGCGAACATTATGATGATAAAAAAAGCTGTGGCCATTGCGACAACTGTTTACAGCCCAAGGAAAAAATTGAGGCAAAGGACAGCGCGGTCATCGTTTTAAAGATCATCAAGGCCCTGGGAGAGCAGTTCCCGGTAGAATATACTTTACTCATACTAACGGGCAAGGCTACCCCACAGGTAAAAATGTACCGGCACGAGGAACTGGATGTTTTTGCCAGCGGCAACGACAAAGAACCCCATTACTGGAACAGCCTGATCCGGCAGATGTTACTGGCAGGGCTTATCGAAAAGGATATTGTGGAGTACGGACTTTTGAAGATCACCAAAAAGGGAGCAGCATTCTTAAAGAAGCCTGCATCCTTTAAAATCGTTTTAAACAATTTATTTGAAGAGGCTTATGCCGACGATGAAGAAGGCGAAAACCCGGCCGGCGAATCCGCTGCCGCTGATGAACAACTGGTGTTGTTGCTGAAAGACCTCCGGAAAAAAGTGGCCAAAGAAAAGAACCTGCCGCCCTTTGTCATCTTCCTGGAGAACAGCCTCGAAGATATGGCAACGATGTTTCCCACCACGATGGCCGAACTGGAAAAGATCAGCGGCGTAAGCAAGGGAAAAGCCCTTCGTTACGGCAAACCTTTTTTAGAGGTGATCACAAAATACGTGGAAGAAAATGATATTGTGCGGCCGGATGATTTTGTGATGAAGAGCGTGGTGAACCGGAATAACAACAAGATCTTTATCATTCAGAACGTAGACAAGAAGATCCCGCTGGAAACGGTGGCAAAGACCCGGGACCTAAAAATAGATGAACTGCTGGAAGAAATGGAGACCATTGTGGCAAGCGGCACCAAGTTGAACCTGGATTATGCCATTAATGAAATGGTGGATGAATATGAGCAGGACGAGATCATGGATTATTTTAAAAGCTGCGAAACCTCTTCGCTGCAGGTTGCACAGGAAGAACTTGCCGACAGTAATTTTAACTGGGAACAGTTAAAGCTGATGCGGATCAAGTTTTTGTGTGAATACGGGAATTAATAAAGCCCTTGCGGAGCAGAATGCTATTGAACATTGATTGTTGAATATTGATTATTGATCATTTTAGTAGAGTAACCGGGCAAATGCTCAATAATCAATGCTCAATTTTCAATAATCAAATAACCAGGTTTCCACTCCCAAACTGGCATTTTGCAAACGTACAGCCAATTGAAATTGAATATTTTTCACTTTTTAGCTTTTTAAGCAGGTATTTTCCCTATTTTTGCTGCCCGAAATCGGCATTCAACATTCCTTGTTCCTTGTTCGATATTCATAGAGGTGCGGTAGCTCAGCCGTAGTTTTTCACAACGACGAAGGAGTTGTAGAAAAACAAGGTCCCGATGAGCAAGGCGATAACGGGATTGGTTTTGGGAAAGTATTTATAATATTTGGTGCGGTAGCTCAGTTGGTAGAGCAAAGGACTGAAAATCCTTGTGTCGCCGGTTCGATCCCGGCCCACACCACGAAAACCCTGGCAGTTCTGTCGGGGTTTTTTTATTTATTGTCATCTCTGTTTAAAAAATTCCATCCCGCAATTAACCCGTAAACATATTATAAACAAATACTTTCTTTGATCTAAGCACCTGTACAACCGGTTATAGACCGGCTCATTTTTAAATGATGATCTATGTATGAAACATCCGCTTAATACAACCCAATACAGTCGCGATTTTTGGCAGTTCATTGTAAAATAAACATTAAATTGCCTTATCTTAAAACATGAAAAGTATCACAGGATACTATTGCACCGGAATTAATTTTTTTACTGCGTGCCGCCACTTTTTAAACAATAAAACTCCTGATCATGAAGTCAAAAAATCTACCTTTAAATTTTATTATTTATACTGTTGACCGGAAAAGAATCGGCTGTTTATTGACCGGGTTGATCTGTTTACTTTTTTCACATACACTTTCTGCACAAACCGCTTTTTCCGGTAACGGGAACAATTCCTTAACGGGTGCCTATACCATTAATAAAGCAGTTGCAACCGGCGGAACGAATTTTTACAGTTTTGCAGATTTTTCCACAGCCCTCACCGCTTCAGGCGTTACCGGTAATGTGACCGCTACAGTAGTTGCCGGATCGGGCCCATATCATGAGCAGGTGATCTTTCAGAATATTTCGGGCATTTGCGCCGGTGCAACAGTAACCATTGAAGGAAACGGGGAGACCATCACTTCCGATACTGCCATCATCCAAACCGGGTCAAACCCAAACCGGCACATTATCCGGCTTATCGGCCTTCAGTATTTCACAGTTAATAATTTACACATTGATATGTTCCCCGGTTCTACCGGTTTTATTGGGGTACATATCCTGAATTCCGGGAACAATATCACCATCAGCAATTGTGTGGTAAATATGGGTGCAGCAACCAGCACACTGCTGGGAGCCTTTGTTGCAAACGGAACACCATCAAGTATTCTGACCCCCGGCGGTACATTTAACCTGATAAATATAACAGGCAACACAGTTACCGGTGGTGGTTATGGCGCATCTGTAGTTGGTCTTGCTTCACCGCTTGCAACCAATATTGTGATCAGCGATAATAATATCAATAATTTTAATTCTAACGGCGTATACCTCAGGGAAACAGACGGCGCCATTGTAAGCGCCAATCATTTTGATAAAAGTGCGGGCAGCACGGCCTCAACAAATGCTATACAACTGGCACAGGCTGCCAATATCAATGGACGTGTCTTTGGCAACTTTATCAGGATGTCACAAACGACCGGAAGCCTGGTTGGCATTTACCTGTTTAACGGTACAGGTCATAAAGTGTATAACAACCTCATCTACGATATCCGTTCAACAACAGGGAACATTGAAGGCATCAGGGTCAGGACAGGAGCAACGGCACCGGAAATTTATTTCAATACCATATCTTTTGATAATGCAACAGCCACTACCGGTAGTTTAAGGGGATTCAGGGAAGAATTAAGCAATACAGGTTCAATTCTGAGAAATAATATTTTCAGCATTACCCAAACCACCAGGAGCACAAGATCGGCTATCGAACTCGCATCAACCAGCGTTGTTACCACTGCAATCAACAGTAATTATAATGTTTTCTGGGTACCGGGGGGAAATGTGGCCATGCGGGGCGCAACAGCTTATGCCACACTCGCCGCCTGGCAGGCAGCCAGCACCCAGGACGCAGCCAGTTTTGATACAGATCCATTCTTTGTCTCGGTTGTAAACCCAATTCCAAGATCAGCTGTAATACACAACCAGGCCGTAACCGGTACCGGAATTACCAC
>CAZBIK010000126.1:0-9771 GCA_964491955.1 uncultured Ferruginibacter sp. | reverse complement strand
GGTTTCCTGCTGGAATTTTTGGATAACCGGATTCAGGTTACTGTCTTCATGATGGCCGTGCTGTTCAAAAGCCTGGATAACCTGGTTCATTTTTTCAAAAGCTTCAGTGGCTTCTGCTGTATCAGCAAAATAAGTCTGCTGCAGGGTTTGAGCCGTATCGTACAGCATGGCACGCAGGGCTTTGTGGATCATGTTGAAAATGTTGTAACGTAACATGGTTTTTAATTTTTGGTTAAAGATCAATTGCACTGTAAAAATGCTGATTGTTTAACCAAACCGGAATTGATGGCTGCATGAATCGTGAAAATGAATGTATAGACTGATGAAAAACGAATTCATGCTATTGTACAGGTATTTACACGGACTTAATTTGTCAATATAACCGCCTCTAAATATTTCATCTTTTTAATTTGCCAGGTTTGGGTATACCCGGCTTTTAGAAACTGGTCTTTGTGTAAAGGGTTTACATAAATGATGCTGATCTTACGGGGGTTGTTTTGCAGGCTGCTGAAAATATTATTGACCACTGCGCTCATGATAACCTCATCAAAGGGGTTGAATAGAAATATACAATCAACATCATCCGGAATTTCAAAATAAAATGCATCGTTATTGATCACCGAAAATTGCAATGCCGGTATTTGCAGTTTTGTTTTTGCCAGGTTCTCCTTTGCCATTTCACAAAGCGGTCTTGAAAAATCCAGGCCGGTTACCTTCGTAAATCCATGATGGGCAGCCATGCAGAGTGCACGGCCTTTGCCGCAGCCGAGGTCAAGAAAATGCCTGCCTGCAGGCGAGGAGGGGTTTAAAGGTTTAAAGTTTAATGGTTTAAGGTTTAACTGTTTAAAGGTTTCTTCAAGCAATGCGTAATTTACCGGCATGTAGAGGGTGGCATGCGAGATGTCGATGCCCAGTTTTTCCAGGTTGATCAATTCATCCTGCCCGGTTGTGTTGATGCCGTACTTTTTTTCGCCCCTGATCTCCTGGCGGATCATGTATACCGCAATGCGGAGATTCCAGTTGATCAACAGGAAATAGAAATATCTTATGTAGGTGAACATTTTCATTTATCCGCTGCTGCGCAGGTCGATCACTTTTAATTGTAAACTTCTGGTTCCGTTCCATTCGTTCTCATCCAATGTAAAAACCAGGTCGAATGGTTTTTTTACCAGGTCAAATTTTTCTGCGAGGTTAAACCCGATGCCGGTAAAGGAAAATTTGCCCTGCTTAACCACGAAACGGATATGCAGTTCTTTTACAATTTTAGTATAACCGGTATCCTGTACATTTTTTGCAATAAAAACGGGCCGCATGTTTTCGGGGCCAAAGGGTTCCATCTGGCAGATGATGTTGTACAGGTTTTGCGAAAGATCTGCAAATTCAATTTCAGTATCAATGATTATTTCCGGTATCAGCAGGTGATCTGGAATGGTAGCGGATACCACTTCTTCAAACTTGCTGGTAAAAGCTTTTATATTTTCGGGCAACAGGGATAGCCCGGCAGCCGCAAAATGGCCGCCATATCCCAGCAGGTGTTCCCGGCAGGCGTGAATGGCTTCATACAGGTTAAACCCGGGTACGCTGCGTGCGCTTCCTGCAGCTACATCGCCGCTTTGGGTTAACACCACGGTTGGCCGGAAATAGGTTTCAATCAGCCTGCTGGCCACAATGCCAACAACCCCTTTATGCCAGTGATCGCGGAATACAACCGTTGTTTTTTTATTTTGCAGGGTAATATCTGAATGGATCATTTCCAGGGCTTCAGATGTAATGCTGCTGTCGGCTTCTTTCCGGTCGGTATTATCACTGTGCAGCATTTCGGCAAATTCCATTGCTTTTTCCGGATCGTCCTCGATGAATAACGGTACAGCTTTTTTTGCGTCATCCATGCGGCCTGCAGCATTCACCCTGGGGGCTATTACAAATACCACGTTGTTGATGGATAATTTTTTTTGGATGCCACCCAAAACGATCAGCGCCTGAATACCGGGATTGGGATTGCTGTTTATTTTTTCGAGCCCATGGTAAGCCAGTATCCTGTTCTCGCCGGTCATGGGTACAATATCGGCAGCAATGGCAACGGCTACGAGGTCGAGGTAACAGTAATAATGTTCTTCATCAATATTCAGTGCTGAAGCCAGGGCTGTTATCAGTTTAAAACCAACACCGCATCCGCAAAGTTCTTTGTAAGGATAGTTACAGTCTATTTGTTTTGGGTTGAGGATGGCTATCGCATCAGGGATTTCATCATCGGGCAAATGGTGGTCGCAGATGATAAAATCAATTCCCAGGTTATTGGCATAGGCTACCAGGTCAACCGATTTGATGCCGCAGTCGAGAGAGATGATCAAAGAGAAATTATTTTCTTTGGCAAAATCGATCCCCATTTTACTGACACCATACCCTTCGCGGTAACGGTGGGGAATATAGAAATCCATGAGACCGGGTTCATAAATTTTTCGCAGGAATGTATACATGCAGGCTACCGAAGTGGTGCCATCCACATCATAATCGCCAAAGACAAGGATCTTTTCTTTGTTTTCAAATGCAGCCAGGATACGCTGTACAGCCTTATCCATATCCTTCATCAGCCAGGGGTCGTGGAGGTCGGCCAGTTGGGGCCTGAAATATTTTTTTGCTTTCTCAAAATCATCAAAACCACGTTCAACCAGGATGCGGCAGATGGCGCGGTTAATTTTAAGTGATTGCTGCAATGCAGCTGTTTTTTGCTCATCTACGGGTATTATTTTCCACCTTTTATCCATTTTAATATTTCCTGTCGGTAGTAAACCGAACGAGTTCTTCCAGTGCATTTCTTACCGGTGATTCGGGAAAACCGTACAGAATACCCAATGCTTCATCCCGGTATTCCTGCATCTTTTGCGAAGCATAGGCAATACCTCCTGCTTCCGTAACGGTATCGATCACCAGTTTTACTTTTTGCGGGTCTTTATTTTCATTCTTAACAATGTAAATTAATTTTCTTTTTGTGGATGCAGGTACTTTATTCAATGTGAAAATCAACGGCAGTGTCAGTTTTTTTTCCCTGATGTCATTTCCGGTGGGTTTGCCGATATCATCTTTCCCGTAGTCGAACAGGTCGTCTTTTATCTGAAAGGCAATGCCGGCTTTTTCGCCAAAGACCTTCATTTTAGCAGTGATGTCTTCATCCCGGGTTGTACTGTAAGCGCCAACAGAACAGGCTGATGAAAGCAGTGATGCTGTTTTATTCCTGATGATCTCGAAATAGGTTGCTTCACTTAAATTCAGTTTTCTTGTTTTTTGCAGTTGAAGCAATTCGCCTTCACTCATTTGTTTAACTGCATCAGAAAGAATGTGCAGGTGCCTGAAATCATTGTTGGTTGTGGGCAGGAGAAGGCCTTTTGAGAGCAGGTAATCCCCAACCAGCACTGCAATTTTTTTATTCCAGAGTGCATTGATCGAAAAGTAACTTCTTCTTTCCAGTGAATCATCAACCACATCATCATGCACCAGGGTTGCCGTGTGCAGCAATTCAACCAGGGCAGCTGCCCTGTAGGTACTTTCATTGATCTCTCCATGAAGTTTGGCACTCAGTAAAACGAACATGGGCCTCAGTTGTTTGCCCTTGCGTTTTATGATGTATTTCATGATCGTATCCAGCAAGAGGGTTTCGCTTTTTACGGCTTCTGCAAATTTTTTTTCAAAAATTTTTAATTCTGCCCCAATAATGTTATTAATAAACTCCATGTGTAAAAGTCAGGCAATATACCAAAGTACGAAACCCCGTCAAATAAAATTTTATTGAAACCGCAGCAGTTTAATATTTTGACAATTAAGTGTTTGGTTTAAAATATTAATTTTTAATGCAACGAAAATACTAATAACAGGGTCTTATCGTTTATAAGTGCAAATATTAATTTATAGCCTGAAGAAAATACAAAAATCTTTGATTATTAGGCTGTTTTTTGATACTTTTGCCCTAATTATTAACCATTAGATTCAATAAATATCTTAATTATTAGATTATGACTAGCAAAAAGTATAAATTCTTAATAGGTTTTCTATTTCTATCCATGAGTGCATTTGCACAGGTGGGTGGGCAGGGTAGTGTTTACGATTCATCTGTTATACCGCCCAAACGTATGGCTCAGCAGAATGATTTTTGGGCCGGCACCTATAATTTTCCTGCAAAACCGCGAAATATGTGGGAAATAGGGGTATCAGGTGGAATGTTCTCGGTTAGTGGTGATGTAGCAGCAAGAATACCTACATTGGGCTTTGCTGCCCATGTAAGAAAGGCTTTTGGTTATGTATTTTCATTAAGGCTTCAGTATTTAAACGGTACGGGCAAGGGTTTGAACTGGCTGGCCAGTGAAAATTATGGGAAAAATCCTGCCTGGAACAGGAATCTGCCTGTAGGACAAAGATATTTTTCTCCGGAAAGGTTGAACAACGGTACTATGGTATATTCTGACCGTGACGGTAATTATTCACCAAACCAGGACCAGGTATTTTATAATTACAAAGTAAAGATGCAGGACCTGAGTTTACAGGGTATTGTTACATTAAATAATATCCGTTTTCACAAGCAGAAAACAGGTATTGTAATATATGGTGGTGGCGGTATCGGATTATCCTGGTTTAAAACCATGGTAAATGCGCTGGATGCCAATGGCAATAATTACACTGCATTATTCAATTCACTCAACAGCCCTGTGTACAGTAACAGGAAAGACGTAATAAAAGCATTGAAAGCCGGTATGGATAAGACCTATGAAACGGTTGCTGAAAATGAACTTGACCGCAGGCCAAAACTGGGAGATAACACAATAAAACCTTCCGGTACTGTATTGGCAGGTATTGCCATTAAATTAAGCAGGAGAATTAACCTGGCTTTGGAAGACAGGTTTACTTTTGTTAAAACAGATCTGCTGGATGGCCAGCGCTGGCAGGAACATGCCGGTGGTGATGCAGTATTAACTCCTGATTACGACTCTTACAATTATCTTTCGCTTGGTTTAAATGTTAACTTGGGTGGAAAATCTGTTGAACCATTATGGTGGGTTAATCCGCTGGATTATGCATATGATGAACTGCGTAACCACCGCAATGTTAAAATACCTAAAAACGACTGTAATGATGCTGATGGAGATGGTGTTTGCGACCACCTGGACAGGGAGCCCAATACACCTGCCGGTTGCCCGGTTGATACACATGGTGTAACCAGGGATACAGATGGTGATGGTGTACCTGATTGTAAGGATAAACAACTGATCACTCCAACAGAATGCCAGCCGGTAAATGCCGATGGTGTTGGTAAATGCCCGGATCCGGAGTGTTGCAAAAACCCGGTAGCTCCTCCTGTAGCAGCTTGTCCGTGTGATTACCCTTCTTTGCTTTATAAAGGCAATGTAAGCACATTGACCAATGATAATAAAGCCATGTTGGCTACGGTGGCTTCTAAACTGAAGGCAAATCCAACCTGTATGATATCCATATTCGGATATCCTGAAGCTTCAAAAGCATCACAGGCCAATTGCCAGAAAAGATTAGATGCCATTAAAATATACCTGGTAGAAAAAGAAGGAATCAGTGCAGACAGGATCACTACCAGTTGTGAAGTGGGTGGCGGAGATAAGAATTCGGTTGATATTAAATGTAATTAATAAATAATATTATTCAGCTCTTTTTAGCAGCCCCCCGTTTACCGGGGGGCTGTTGCTTACAGTATGTTCCTCTTTATCAAATCATTAACTGTTGTTTTTTGGCTATTTGTACAATTGCAGGCATATTTGAGTTATTTACATTAATTTTGCATCCTTTATGAAAGTATTCAAATTATTATTTACAGCTGCGTTTTTACTGTTTTTCATAACCTCCTGTAATAATTACAATAAGGTTACCAAAAGCAAGGATTACGAGTATAAGCTGAAAATGGCGGATGAATATTACAGCAAGGGGAAATATAAGATAGCACAGCAGTTGTATGAGGAATTATTCCCTGTATTCAAGGGTACCATAAAATTTGAGGAATTGTATTACAAAGATGCCTATTGTTTTTACCACATGAAACAATATGCTGATGCCGAAAACCTGTTCAAAGGTTTCCTGGAAGTTTTTCCGAACAGTACCAAGGCAGAGGAAGTTGATTATATGCGTGCCTTTTGTTTTTATAAGCAATCGCCCAAACTGGAACTGGAACAGGTAAATACGATACGGGCAATGGGTATGATGCAGACTTTTATCAATACACACCCGGGATCTGAACGCAATAAAGATGCCTCTGATATCATTGATAAATGCAGGGCAAAACTGGAACAGAAAGAACACCGCGCTGCAGAATTGTATTATAATATGGGACAGTACCGTGCTGCTGCCATTGCTTATACCACGCTGATCAATAATTATCCCGAATCCATGCAGGGGGAAGAATACATGTTGAAAGCGGTTAAGGCTTATTATAAATTTGCCAAAATGAGCATCACTGATAAACAGATCGAGCGGTTTGAAAAAGTGATTGATGAATACCAGGATTTTGTGGACCGGTTCCCGGAAAGTAAACTTTTAAAAGAAGCGGAAAGTTTAAGCAACCAGAGTAAAAACAACATTAAAGCAATAAAATATGAGCAAACTCAGACGTCAGCTAAGCGCTAATACCAGCAGCGTGGTAGAACCTAAAAAATTATCTGATATTAAGGATAAGACAGGTAACCTGTATGAATCCATTGCCATCATCGCAAAGCGGGCAAACCAGATCAACATTACTTTGAAAGAAGAGTTGCACAATAAGCTGGAGGAGTTTGCAAGCCATACCGACAGCCTGGAAGAGATCCATGAGAACAAAGAGCAGATCGAGATCTCAAAAGCATACGAACGCATGCCCAACCCGGCCTTGCTGGCAACCCAGGAATTTATGGAAGATAAGGTTTACTTCCGCAGGAACGACGAGGACCTGTTCAGTTAATTGCTGTCAATATTTTAGCATCTTATTTAATTAAGAAGTCATAATTTTAACCCACATTCACTAAATATGAGTGTGGGGTTTTTTATGTTACAGAACAAAAAAATATTATTGGGCATCAGTGGCAGCATTGCAGCTTACAAAACGGCTGTGTTAACCAGGCTGCTGGTAAGAGCCGGTGCCGAAGTAAGGATCGTTATGACACCTGCTGCAAAGGATTTTGTAACACCGCTCACACTGTCAACTTTATCCAGGAACCCGGTTTTGGCTGACCTTACTGAAAATGACAGCTGGGCCAACCATGTGATGCTCGGGCGCTGGGCAGATGTGATGCTGATCGCCCCGTTAAGCTGCAATACCCTGGCAAAGATGGCTTCCGGTTTATGCGACAACCTGCTGTTGGCCGTTTACCTTTCGGCCACCTGCCCAGTTGTTGTTGCCCCGGCCATGGATGAGGATATGTGGCTTCATGGCACCACAAAAAGAAACCTGGAAACGATACGATCATTTAATAACCATATTATTCCTGTGGATAATGGAGAACTGGCAAGTGGTTTAACAGGCGAAGGCAGGATGGCTGAACCTGAAGCTATTGTACAATGGCTCAATGGTTTTTTTTTGAACAGGACTGAATTAAAAGGAAAGAAAGTGTTGATCACAGCAGGTCCAACCTACGAGCAGATAGACCCGGTGAGGTTCATTGGCAATTATTCATCAGGTAAAATGGGGGTTGCCATTGCAGAAGAAATGCAAAACAGGGGCGCTGATGTAACGATGGTACTGGGGCCTTCATCGGTTAAAGTGAATACCGGAATTAAACTGGTTCCCGTAAAAACTGCAGAGGAAATGTTTACTGCATGTGAAAAGATATTTCCCGGCTGCGATATCGCTGTGATGAGCGCTGCGGTTGCCGATTATACCCCTGTTAACAATGCCCGTGAAAAAATAAAGAAAACAGGTGATGAGCTTACGGTTCAGTTAACCAAAACAAAGGATATTTTAAAAACATTGGGCGAACGTAAAACCAATGGACAGGTTTTGGTTGGTTTTGCCCTGGAAACCAATAATGAAACAGCTTATGCCCTGGATAAACTGCAGACTAAAAATGCAGATATGATCGTACTGAATTCTTTGCAGGATGCCGGTGCGGGGTTTGGACATGATACGAACAAAATCACTATTTTTGATAAGGCGGGTAATACCTTTCCGTTTGACATGAAGTCAAAAAAAAATGTGGCCACAGATATCGTAAATACCATCATTCAACAATTTTATGCGAAAAATTAATTTAATACTGCTGCTGGCTTTTATTACCAACATGGCTGCTGCGCAGGAATTAAAGGCCAATATCACAGTGATCAGCAACCAGGTTGCCAATAACGTGAACCAGAATGTTTTCCGGACCCTGCAGTCCGCATTAAACACGTTCATCAATACACGCAAATGGACATCCGATAATTTTACACAAAATGAAAGGATCGAATGTAATTTTTTACTGAACCTGCAGTCAACCGGCGACCTGAACGTGTACAATGCATCCATTACCATACAGGCTGCAAGGCCGGTTTTTAATTCGTCGTACATTTCACCCATCATCAATTTCAAGGACGACAATGTGATATTTAAATATATCGAGTTTCAGCAGCTGGATTTTAACGAGAACAGGGTTACCGGTAATGATGCGCTTGTTTCCAACCTGACCGCCATTATTGCCTATTATGCCTATATGGTGATCGGTTTTGACTATGCTTCCTTTTCACTGCGCGGTGGTGATCCTTATTTTCAAAAGGCCCAGAATATTGTAAACAATGCACCGGATGGCAGGGGGATCTCAGGCTGGAAAGCTTTTGACGGCATCCGTAACCGTTATTGGCTGGTGGAAAACATGCTGAACAGCAGGTACACCATCATGCATGATGTATATTATAATTATTACCGGATGGGAATGGATAAATTATACGAAGATGAAAATGCGGCACGGGTGGAAGTGATGAATGTGCTGAACCTGATGAGTAATTTCAATACCGATAATCCCAATAAAATGATCAGCCAGTTTTTTTTCCAGGGAAAGGCAACCGAACTGATCAAGATCTTCTCCAAAGCGCCGCAGCAGGATAAGGCAAGGGCTTCAGAAATTTTACAAAGACTGGATATTACCAATGCCGGCAGGTATAAAGATGAAATGAAATGAAATGGATAGGCTATTTTCTTTTTGGGCTGCTGATGTTGCCCGCCTGCAAAAACAAAGATACCATACCGGAAGGAGTACTTCAGCCGGATAAAATGCAGGCTGTTTTATGGGATGTGATCAAAGCAGATGCCTTTACTGCCGATTTCATTAAAAGAGACACGGCCAAAAATGCAGCAACAGAAAATTTGAAATTACAGCAGCAGATATTTGCCATTCATAAAATAACCAAAGCTGATTTTTACACCAGTTATGATTATTATAAATCAAATACACCCCTGTTTAAAAAAATACTGGACAGCATCGTCTCAAAAGCAGAGCGTTCAAAATATATAAAAGCAATGCCCGAAGCGGCTGAATAATATGAATAAAGTGTACAACAATGCTGCGGAAGCAGTAGCTGATATCAAAGACGGAGCTGTGATCATGCTCGGTGGATTTGGCCTTTGCGGTATTCCCGAAAACAGTATAGCGGCACTGGTAAAAAGCGGTTCCAGGAACCTTACCTGTATCTCAAACAATGCCGGGGTTGATGATTTTGGGATCGGGCTGATGCTGCAGCAAAAGCAGGTAAAAAAAATGATCTCCTCATATGTGGGTGAGAATGCCGAATTCGAACGCCAGCTGTTAAGGGGCTAAA